>NZ_CACSJV010000010.1:0-94444 GCF_902706105.1 Curtobacterium sp. 18060
CGCGGACGCCGTCCGACGCGAAGCCGGAGCCGCGCTACGAGCCGCGGGTCTCCGCCCCCGACGAGGACCTGCCAGGCGCTCCCGCTGCACCGCGCGAGGCGCCCGACCGCGGGGTCGCCGAGTCCGCCACGCTGGCGGGGCACCCCGCCGACGCGACGCACCCGCGGGTACCGTCCGTCGACGCCGTCGCGTCCTCGGGCGCTCCGACCGGAGGCCCGTCCACCGTTGCGCCGTCGACCGCCCTCCCGACGCCGCCGGCTCCCGAGCCCGCCACCGCCGACAGCACGGGCCCGCGCCCGGCTCCGGTCGAGCAGTGGCTGCGCCAACAGGTCGCCGAGGGCCGCTGGTCCCAGCCCCACGACGTCCTCGGCCCGCACGCCGTCGACGGTGGCACGAGCGTCCGCGTGGTGCGCCACCTGGCGCAGGCGGTCCGGCTCGTCCGGCTCGACGGCGACGACGTCGAGCTGACCCACGAGGGCGACGGTCTCTGGGCCGGTGCCACCGCCGAGGAGCTCGGGCGCTACCGGGTCGAGGCCGACTACGACTTCGACGAGTCCTCGGAAGAGGACGACGCCACCTGGACGACCGACGACGCGTACCGGTTCGCCCCGACGCTCGGCGAGCTCGACCTGCACCTGTTCGGTGAGGGCCGCGACGAGCAGCTCTGGCACCACCTCGGCGCGCACGTCCGCACGATCGACGGCGTCGACGGCGTCGCGTTCTCCGTGTGGGCACCCCGAGCCACCGCCGTGCGCGTCATCGGCGACTTCGAGGGCTGGGAAGGCCGCACCACCGCGATGCGCCGCCTGAGCGACCTCGGCGTCTGGGAGCTGTTCTGGCCCGGAGCCGTCGCGGGGCAGCGGTACAAGTTCCAGATCCTCACCGACTCCGGCTGGGTCGAGCGCGCGGACCCGTTCGCCCGCGAGGCCGAGATCGCCCCGGCCACCGCCTCGGTCATCACCGAGTCGAGCTACACGTGGTCCGAGGGCGACCGCGCCTGGATGGAACGCCGCGCGGAGACGACCACGCACGACCAGCCGATGAGCGTCTACGAGGTCCACCTCGGCTCGTGGCGCCCCGGGCTGTCCTACCGCGAGGTCGCCGACCAGCTGATCGGGCACGTGCAGTACACGGGCTTCACGCACGTGGAGTTCCTGCCGCTCGCCGAGCACCCGTTCGGCGGCTCGTGGGGCTACCAGGTCACCGGGTACTACGCTCCGACCGCACGCTACGGCTCCCCCGACGACCTGCGGTACCTGATCGACCGCCTGCACTCCGCCGGCATCGGCGTGATCATGGACTGGGTCCCCGGACACTTCCCGAAGGACGAGTGGGCACTCGGACGCTTCGACGGCCACGCGCTGTTCGAGCACCCGGACCCCCGCCGCGGCGAGCAGCTCGACTGGGGCACCTACGTGTTCGACTTCGGGCAGCCGCAGGTCCGGAACTTCCTGGTCGCCAACGCCCTGTACTGGCTGGAGGAGTTCCACATCGACGGCCTGCGCGTCGACGCCGTCGCCTCGATCCTGTACCTCGACTACTCCCGGACCGACTGGCTGCCGAACATCCACGGCGGCCGCGAGAACCTGGACGCCGTCGCGTTCCTGCAGGAGACGAACGCCACCGCCTACAAGCGCTACCCGGGCATCGTGATGATCGCCGAGGAGAGCACCTCGTGGCCCGGCGTGACCCAGCCGACGAGCGCCGGTGGGCTCGGGTTCGGCCAGAAGTGGAACATGGGCTGGATGCACGACTCGCTCGAGTACGTGCAGCGCGACCCCGCGTACCGCAGCTACCACCACGACGAGATCACGTTCTCGCTCGTCTACGCGTTCAGTGAGCAGTTCACCCTGCCGATCAGCCACGACGAGGTCGTGCACGGCAAGGGGTCCCTCTACGGCAAGATGCCCGGCGACGAGTGGCAGAAGCTCGCGAACGTCCGGGCCTACCTGGCGTTCATGTGGGCGCACCCCGGCAAGCAGCTGCTCTTCATGGGGCAGGAGTTCGCCCAGCCCGCAGAGTGGTCCGAGGCGAAGGGGCTCGACTGGTGGCTCCTCGACCAGCCCGGGCACCGCGGCGTGCAGGACCTCGTCGCCGCCCTGAACCGGGTGTACAAGGACACGCCCGCGCTCTGGACGCACGACAGCACGGCCGACGGCTTCGAGTGGATCGAGGGCGGCGACGCACCCCACTCGACGCTCGGGTTCCTGCGCAAGGACGGCGACGACCGGCTGGCGGTGTTCGTGAACTTCTCGGGCGTGCCCGTGGAGCGTCGGTTCGGCCTGCCGAGCGCCGGCGAGTGGCACGAGGTGCTCAACACCGACGCCGCGGAGTACGGCGGCTCCGGTGTCGGCAACCTCGGAGTCGTCACCGCCGAGGACACCCCGTGGGCCGGCCGCCCCGCCTCGGCGCACCTCGTGGTACCGCCGCTCGGCGCAGTCTGGCTCAAGCTCGAGCGCTAGCTGTGGCCCGCGTCCTGGACGCGGCCGCAGACGGACGGGAGGCCCGTGGCGGATCCGCCACGGGCCTCCCGTCCGTTCGTTGCGTGCGTCTTAGTACAGCGCGCTCGCCAGGCGACGGCGGGCCGCGACCACGCGCGGGTCGTCGGTCCCGATGAGCTCGAAGTACTCGACCAGGCGGACGCGCAGGGCCTCACGGTCCTCGCCGAACACCGTCGGCACCAGGTCGAGCAGGCGCCCGAAGGCGTCCTCGACGTGGCCACCGGAGATGTCGAGGTCGGCGACCGCGAGCTGCGCCTGGACGTCCTTCGGACCCGCACCGGCAGCGGCACGGATGTCGTCCGCGGTGTGGCCGTTCAACCGGTCCAGGAGCGACACCTGCGCGAGCCCCGCGACGGCCATCTGGTCGTGCGGGTCCTGCAGGATCGCGGTCTTGTACTCGGTGATCGCCGTGGCGTAGTCGCCCTGCTCGATCGCGTCGTACGCAGCCTGGTGGTGCGGCGGCAGTGCTTCCGGCTCCGGCTCACCCTGCTCGGCGGTGTCCTCGGGCGGAGCGGCACCGTCCACGGTGACGCGACCGGAGACGCCGTTCTGCTCGGCTGCCTGGAGGACCTGCTCGTAGACGTCGCGGACCTGCGCCTCGGGCAGCGCGCCGACGAAGAGCCCGAGCGGGCGTCCGCCGATCAGCGCGGCCACGGTCGGGATCGACTGCGCCTGGAACGCCTGCACGAGCTGGGGGTTCGTGTCGGCGTCCACCTTGGCGAGCAGCACGCGCCCGCCGTACTCGGCGGTCAGCTGCTCGAGGATCGGCGAGAGCTGCTTGCACGGCCCGCACCACTCGGCCCAGATGTCGACGATGACCGGCACCACGGACGACAGCTCCAGGACGTCCTGGAACGTGTCGTCGGTGACGTCGAGCACGAGCGACGGGACGGTCAGGTCGCCGCCGGTCTCGGTGCCCGGCGCTGCTGCACCGGTCGGGCTTCCCGCCTGCGCCGGAGCACCGGCGGGCGGCTGGGGCGGCCGCTGTGCGCGGTCGACGAGGGACGACAGGTCCACGGCTCCGCGGAGCCCGGACGGGGTCGGGGGGATGTTGCTCATTGCACCTCACTCGCTGCGGTCAGGCCCTGCGTGAACCCGAGCAGGACCACTTTGTCATCCGAGGCGACCGGCGGCACGTAGAAGAGCAGCTGGACGCCGTACGTGGCGCTGATGCCCTTCTTGCTCGTGTCGACCCCGGACAGTGCCTTGACGGCACCCTCGGTGTTGACCTCGGCGCCGGAGGCGGTCGGGGTCACCTTCTCGATCTCGTTGAGGTCGGCGGAGACGAGCGCGCCGGCGTCGTCGGTCGCGATCGCGACGGCGGAGTCCTCCGGGGCCTCGGACGAGTACTCGATCTTCGCCGTGTCCGGCAGGGACTTCGCCTTCTTGTCCTTGTACGCCTTGCCGATGGTGGTGCGGAGGCCGTCACCCTCGGTGGCGAACAGGTCGGCGTACTCGCTCTTCGAGTCCTTGGACAGGATGTCGCCGTAGGCGGTCGCGACCTGGTCCGGGGCGATCGCGAGGAGCTTCGACTGCGGGGCCAGGAGCGCCGCACCGATCGACGTCGGGGCGAGGCTCGGGATCTTGGCGTCGGCCTCGAGCGAGACGTCGTAGGCGACCTTGTACGGGTCGCGCGCGGTGTCCTGCACGAGCGTCAGGGCCTGCGGTGCCGACTTGGCGTCGCAGTCCTCGGCGACGATCACGAAGACCGTGCGCGGCCACGTGTCGGTCTGCTGGGGCAACGCGACGCACACCTGACCGGCCGAGATCGCCGGCGGTGCCTTGGCGTCGGAGTCCTTGCCGCGGATGGAGTAGTTCGCCAGGCGCAGGTCGAGCGCGGCACCGGTGAAGCGGGTCTTCGCCAGGTCACGGTCGCGGGCGCCGTCGGACTGCTTCGCCACCGTGGCGATCCGCTCGACGACCCGGGTGATCTGCTGCTTGGTCGCCGCCGTGGGCTCGGTGGTCTCCGCTGCGCCGGTCGCGCTGGCCGTGGGGGTCGGGGTCGCGAGCGAGGGGTCCCCGCCCTGCGGCCAGTAGTCGGAGGAGCAGCCGGCCAGTGCGAGCGTGCCGACGAGCACCACGGGGACCGCGATGAACGCGCGCGATCCGCGGCGGCCCCGGGTCGGGACCTGTGCACCGGCGGCGGCGGCACGGCGCGAGGCCCGCACACGCGGCGGTCGGGTGCCACCGCTGCGACGACGCGGCCCACGACCGCGGCGCTGGTGCAGGAACGCCAGGACCAGCAGCACGATGCCGCCGAGTGCGAAGACGCCACCGGCGACCAGCAGGGGCCCGACGGACGGCGTCGCGGTGTCCTTCGGCCAGGTGACCGAGACGTCGCTCGGGGCGGCGGCGGTGCCGTCGCTGACGATGAGGACCGAGACGTCCTGCGGCAGACGGACCGTGAACTGCCCGGAGCCGTCGTACTCCTGGTACCAGAGGTCACTGCCCTTCGGCGACGGGACGGACGCCTCGGAGCCGGTGGTCTTGCCCACCAGCTTCGCGCTCTCGGCGTCGAACCGGAGCGTGGTGTGCTCGGCGTCACCGACCCACGCGTCGACGTCGGCCGTCTTGCCGTACGCCGCGAAGACCTTGCCGGAGCCGGACACGTTGATGCGCTGGTAGCCGGGGTTCGCGTTGAGCGTCGAACCGGGGATCACGGTGACCGGAGCGGAGCTGGTGGTCGAGCTGTCCGCGACGAGCGAGGACGGCGGAGCGAACACGGTCCGCTGTCCGACCGCCAACGCGACGAGCAGCAGGCCGATGACGAAACTGACGATCGCCAGGACGAATCGCACGAACACTCTCCCTACCGCGCCGGGGTGGGGATGTCGGCGCGCGAATCAGCGACTCAGGATAGCGAGCATGGCTGAGCAGCGCATCCATCCGGGCTGTCGTCGGACTCAGACGACCCCGTCGGGCCACCACTACACTCGACCGCGGGCCGGATCGGGCCCTCCGCCGAGCACCCAGGAGCGACACGTGGCGAACGACGAGGCAGAGTTCGGGACCGAGCTGCGCGGGTACCGCCGCGACGACGTCGACCGCTCACTGAACGACCTGCGCCGTGAGCTCATCAAGTCGAACACCGACCGTGCCGACGCCGCGAAGGAGATCCGTCTCCTGCAGTCCCGCGTCTCCGAGCTCCAGGGCGAACTCGACGAGGCCGGCACCCCCACCTACAGCGGCCTGGGCACGCGACTCGAGTCGACCCTGCGCGTGGCGGAGGAGCAGTCCACCCGTCTCATCAGCCAGGCGGACATCGACGCACAGCGCCTGCGGGCGTCGAGCCGGGCCGAGGCCGACCGCACCGTGCGCGAGGCACAGGAAGAAGCCCGCGACACCCTCGAGGACGCGCGCACCCGCTCCACCAACGAACTCACCCGTGCTCGTGCCGAGGCCGCCGACACCGTCGAGCGTGCCCGTGCCGAAGCCGGCCTGCTGACCCAGGACGCCCGCAACGAGGCCGCGGCCATCCGGGGTGCCGCGGTGACCGAGGCCGCCGAGGTCCGCTCCGTCGCCATCCGTGAGACGAACGCCCTGCGCGCCCAGGTCGAGCACGAGGTCGCCGAGCTGCGCGAGATCGCCCTGCGCGAGTCGGCCGACTCCCGCACCGCCGCGGCCGACCTCGACCGCGAGACCGAGCACCGCCGCTCGGTGTTCGAGGCCGACCACGCCCGCCGGGTCGAGGACCTCGACCACGAGGAGTCCACCCGCCGTCAGGCGCTCGAGCGCGAGGTCGCCGAGGGGCGTGCTGCGTGGCACCGGGAGCGCGACGAGCAGCAGCAGGCGCACGCCCTGGCGATCGAGACCGGCCGCGCCGAGCTGCAGGCCGAGGTCGACCGACGTCGCGCCGAGATCGACGGCGAGTTCGCCGACCGCCGCCGGGTCGTGGACGAGGAACTCGCCGCAGCCCGTGCCGAGTGGGACCGGGAGCTCGCCTCGGCGCGCACCGCCCTGGCACAGGAGGCCGAAGCGTCGCGTGCGCAGCTGCGCGTCGACGAGGAACAGACGCGCGTCGAGAACGAGCGGCTCGTGCAGGAGACCGCCGACCGCATCGCACGCGAGCTCGAGGAGCACGACACCCGCATCGAGCGGGAGCGCGCCGAGGCCGACGCCGCCGCCGAACGCGCTGACCGCGAGCACGAGAACGCCCTCGCCGCCCGCCGCGAACGCGAGCACGCCGAGGTCGACACCGAGATCGCCGACCGTCGCTCCGCCGAACTCGACACCCTCGAGTCCGAGCGCACCGCCCTCCGTCAGGAGATCGACACCGCCCGCGCCGACCTGGCGAAGGAACGTGACGAGGCCCGTGCCGAGGTCGCCCGCGAGCGTGACGAGGCCCGCACGACGCTCGAGTCCGAGCTCGCCTCACGCCGGGACGACGCCGAGCAGGACTACCTGCAGAAGCACCACGAGACCGTCACCGAGACGCAGAAGTACCTCGACGAAGCGAACCTGCAGCTCGCCGAGGCCACGCGCCGTGCCACCGAGGCCCGAGAGCGCGCCGAGCGGCTCCAGCAGGAAGCCGACGACCTCGAGCGCACCAGCACCGCCGACGCGCAGGAGCACGCCCGCACCATCGTCGCCGATGCCCAGGACCGCGTGCACCGGATGGTCTCCGATGCCGAGGAGCGCACGGCTGCCATCACCGCCGAGGCCGAGGACCGACTGTCGGCGATCCGCACCGAGCGCGAAGCCGTGGCGGGCTACCTGGAGAACCTGCGCGGCGTGCTCACGCACGCGACCGGCCTGCTGGGGACCGCGCCCGGCACCGCGCCCGGAGCGGCCGACGACGCAGTGGACGCGACCGAACGCTGACGCGAGCCGACCGGGAGGCGCGGGTCGCGCCTCCCGGTCGGCCCACCGCACCGAGGTGGGCACGCACCGTGCGTCGGACCGGCGAGCGCCGTCAGACCGGCCAGTGCGTCGGCAGCGGCGCGCTGCCCGGCACGACGAGGTCGGCGACGGCGTCGAGGACGATCCGGACGTAGCGCTCCCCCACCCACAGGTGCTTCGCGCCCTCGATCGGGACGACCCGGACGTTCGGGGCGACGGCGAACCGGGCGATCGCTTCGTCGGGCTGCAGGAAGTCGTCGTGCTCGGGCACCAGGGCCACCACCGGGACGTCCACGGCTGCCCAGCGCGCGAGCTCGTCCTCCGTGGTGCGGTGCAGCGGCGGCGAGAGCAGGACCACGCCCGCCACGGTGCCGGCCTCGACGTGTTCCAGTGCGTGCTTGAGGATCACCTCGGTGCCGAAGGACCACCCGACCAACCACGGCGTCGGCAGACCACGGTCGACCACCTCGGCGACGGCGGCGCGCAGGTCGAATCCCTCGGAGACACCCTCGCCGAACACACCCTCGGACGTGCCGCGTGGCGACGTCACCGACCGGAAGTTGAAGCGCAGGACCGCGATGTCCGCCAGCGCCGGCAGACGCGCGGCGGCCTTCTTGAGCACGTGCGAGTCCATGAAGCCGTGCGCGGTCGGCAGTGGGTGCAGCGTCACGACGGTGCCCCGTGCCGAGCGCGACTCCGGTTCGGCGAGCTCCCCGACCAGGGTGAGGTGGTCGTCGGTGACGAGCTCGACGTCGGTGCGGCGAGCGGGCAGCTGCGTGGCGGAGCGGATCTCGCCGTCGTCGGTCATGCGATGCTCCAGCAGTGGTTGTGCCAGTGACGGCGCGATGCCAGGTCGGCAGCGTCGCCGAGGACCCCGTCGGAACGCCAGACCACCACGTGTGCGGTGCCGGGCAGGACCGTACCGCCGCACCCGGGGCAGACGTACTCCTTCTGCGCCGAGGCCGCGGAGACGGGCTGGACGAGGTACTCCCGCCCGCGACGCACCTCGGTGCGCTTCCACGAGCTCATCAGCCGATCGAGGCCGGTGTCCTCGTCAGGCTCGACGTCGCGACCACGGGGACGCCGCGGCCGGTTGCTGCGCGGCACCCCAACTGCCGATCAGTACCAGTTGTTCGCCTGGCTGTGGCCCCAGGCGCCGCAGGGCGTGCCGTAGACACCGGCGATGTAGTTGAGACCCCACGTGATCTGCGTCGCGGGGTTCGTCTGCCAGTCGGCACCGGCGGTCGCCATCTTGCTGCCCGGGAGCGCCTGCGGGATGCCGTACGCGCCGCTGGGGTTGTAGGCGTTCACCCGCCAGCCGGACTCCTTGTTCCACAGCGAGACGAGGCAGTTGTACTGGTCGGTTCCCCAACCCCGGGCCGTGACGAGCTGCAGGGCGATGGCCTGTGCGCTGCCCGCGTCGGGCGTCGCGGCGACGGCGGCCAGCGTGTTCGCGGCGGAGACGGTCTCGGTCTCGGTCGCGGCGGCGTCGGTCGTCTCGTCGGTGGTGGCGTCGTCGGCTTCTTCCTCGACGACGGGCTTGACGACCTTGGGCGCCGGCACGGTCACGCCGTAGCCGTCACGGTCGGCAGCGGCGTCGCCGTAGGTGCCGTGCGCGGTGTACTGCTGCGGGGCCTGCGGCGTCTTCACGAGCACCGGGGTGTCGACCGCGGCCTGCGCGACGTCGGCCTGGAGCGGGTTGAAGAGCGACGCCCCGACGAAGAGGAAGACCCCGACGAACGAGAACGCCGGAACCGAGGAACGCTTCCGTGCGAAGGCGTTGACCGCGGCGGCTGCGCCACGGCTCGGCTGCTGCGCCGTCGCGGTGCGCTGCTTGGCGGCGCGCGGGTCCACCCGGGCCGCGGGGGCCTCGTGCGCGAACGCGGCGATGCGTTCGTCGGACACGCGGTTCGCTGCGACGGACTTCGGCGTCGCGACGGGACCGGTCTCCGGCAGGACCTGCGGGTTCGCCTGGAGCACCGAGGTGTCCGCCGTACGGGTTCGGTTCAGTGCCGCGCGGCGCTCACCCGAAGCCTGGAGGCTGAGGTGCTCGCGGGGATCGCGGTCGGAGCTGTGGTCTGCCGTGTGCCTGCCCATGAGTAGGACCAGGGTAACGGAACGATCACGGAAAGCGAAGCACCTGGGTGCAGCGCGTCGTCAGCGGACGGCGAGCATGACCTCGACGACGGCGTCGAGCAGCGCGTCCACCTGGCCCTCGCGGTAGCCGCCGTGCTTCGGGCGGAACACGATCGACCGCACCTCGGTGAGGCTCAGCGGCTTGCCCTCGCGGAAGTAGCCACCGAGGCGGGCCGCGAACGCGTCGACGTCCTTCGGGTGGTAGCCGGTGCCGAGCACGCTCACCCGGTTGAACCGCTGTCCGTCCGGGCGCTCGAGGCGGGCCACGACGTCGGAGGCCTTCGTGCGGGCCTCGGCGTACCAGGCCTTCTGTCCGGCGTCGCCGATCTCCCGCTCGCGCTCCCGGGCCGCGAAGGCGTCCTCGAGGCGCTCCAGCGCTGCGTCGACGTGCGAGGTGGAGTAGCCGCCCTTGCGCATCGAGAACGCGGTGGCGCGGATCTTCGCAGCCTCGATGCCGGGGGCGCTGTCGTCGGCGGAGTACGCACGACGGGCGTCCTCGAGGAAACGCTCGACTTCGTCGACGTCGTATCCGAGGGCGGAGCGGGCTGCGGTCGGGAAGGTGGTGGCCACGGCGTCATTCTGCCAGTCCCGACCCGTGGCACAACCTGGACGCGCTGAGGGCGGCGCTCAGGGTGGGCCGACGAGGTCGATCGAGGTCGGTCAGTGGTTGACGATCAGGTACAGCACGTAGGCGACGGCAGCCGACGGCAGGATGCTGTCGATGCGGTCGAGCAGTCCGCCGTGCCCGGGCAGGAAGGAAGAGATGTCCTTGATGCCGAGGTCGCGCTTGATCATCGACTCGGTGAGGTCACCCAGGGTCGCGGACCCGGAGATCAGCACGCCGAGCACGACGCCGGTCCACCACGGCAGGCCGAGCATGAGCCAGGCGACCAGGATGCCGACGATGATGCTCGCTGCGACCGATCCGGCGAAGCCCTCCCACGTCTTCTTCGGGCTGATCCGCGGCGCCATCGGGTGCTTGCCGAGGTTCAACCCGGTGGCGTAGGCACCGGTGTCGACAGCGACGACGACCAGGATGAAGCCGATCACCCACAGGTTGCCCTGCGACTGCGCGGAGAGCAGGACGACACAGGCGCCGAGCAGCGAGATGTACGCCTGCACGAACAGACCGTTCGTGACGTCGCGGAACACGTCGCCGGCCGACGGCTTCTGCCGCGAGAGCGCGACCTCGACCAGACGCCAGAGGCTGATCAGGACGATGCCACCGAGCAGCGTGAAGAGTGCCGCGACCTGCCCGAGCAGGAACGCCGCCGGCACGATCGCGATCGCGACGGCGACGCTCGGGATCCGCGGGACGTCCCGGCCGGCGAAGCGCATGGCGCTCGTGAGCTCGTAGACGCCCACGCCGAGCAGGAACGCCGCCACGACCATGAACGACGGCGGCCAGATGAGGAGCGTGCCGAGCATGACCACGGCGAACGCGAGCGCGATGCCGATCGCCGCCGGCAGGTTGCGCCCGGTGCGCGCCGTCAGGGCCTCGTTGCGCGCACCGAAGTCGGCCTTGCGCTGCCGGAGCTGCGCCTCGAAGTCGGTGCGGGCCGCTCGGGCACGCGCATCGAAGTCCTGGCGGAGCCCCTTCTTCACGGGCCCGGTGTGGTCGGGTCCGTGCTCTGCTGTGGGGCGTTCACCGCCCTGGTCCGGGCGGCGCATCAGACCTCGAGGAGTTCGGCTTCCTTCTTCTTCAGCGACTCGTCGATCTGGTCGACGTGCTTCTTCGTCAGGGCCTCGAGGTCCTTGTCGCCGCGCGAGATCTCGTCGTCCGAGATCTCACCCTTGAGTGCGTCAAGGTCGTCCTTGGCCTTGCGGCGGATGTTCCGGATGACGACCTTGTGGTCCTCGCCCTTCGTCCGCACGAGCTTGACGAACTCCTTGCGGCGGTCCTTGGTGAGCTCCGGGATCGTCACGCGGACGATGTCGCCGTCGTTCGTCGGGCTGGCGCCGAGGTTCGGGAACGTCGCGATGGCGCGCTCGATCTCCTTGAGCGCCGTCTTGTCGTACGGCGTCACGATGAGCGTGCGGGCCTCGGGCGTCTGCAGCGACGCGAGCTGCGCGAGCGGCGTCGGCGTGCCGTAGTACTCGACCGGGATCTTCTGGAAGAGCGCCGCGTTGATGCGGCCGGTGCGGACGGTCGAGAAGTCGTCCTTGGCGACCTCGACAGCCTTCGCCATCTTCTCGGTGGCTTCGGTCAGGACATCACTGATCACGGTGTTACTCCTTCGGTACTGGCGTCGAGTCTAGTCAGCGGTGCGGGTCAGTTGCTGACCACGGTGCCGATGCGCTCGCCACGGATGGCGGCCTGGACGTTGCCGTCGCCCTCCATGCCGAAGACGTGCATCGGCATGCCGTTGTCCATGCAGAGCGAGAACGCCGTGGCGTCGACGACCTTCAGGCCCTTCAGGAGCGCGTCCTGGTAGGTCACGTGGTGCAGCTTCTCGGCCGTGGCGTCCTTCTTCGGGTCCGCCGTGTACACGCCGTCGACACCGTTCTTGGCGACGAGGACCTCGTCGGCCTTGATCTCGAGCGCTCGCTGCGCGGCCACCGTGTCGGTCGAGAAGTACGGCAGACCGGCGCCGGCGCCGAAGATGACGACGCGGCCCTTCTCGAGGTGCCGCTCGGCGCGCCGCGGGATGTACGGCTCGGCGACCTGGGTCATCGCGATGGCCGACTGCACGCGCGTGGCGGCCCCGGCCTGCTCGAGGAAGTCCTGCAGGGCGAGCGCGTTCATCACGGTGCCGAGCATGCCCATGTAGTCGGCACGGCCGCGGTCCATCCCGCGCTGCGAGAGCTCGGCGCCGCGGAAGAAGTTGCCCCCGCCGACGACGATCGCGATCTCGACCTCGCGCGCGGCGACGGCGATCTCCTTGGCGATGGCCCCGATCACGTCGGGGTTCACGCCGAGCGATCCGGCCCCGAAGGCCTCTCCCGACAGCTTCAGCAGTACGCGGCGTCGTCCGGTCTTCTCGTCGGTCATCTGATCGCACCCTTCGTCGTGGTCTCGTGGAAATGTACTCGCGGATGTGTCGCGTGTGTGTCGCGCCCGGAGGCGCGAAAAACGGGGCCAGGAACCTGGTTGGTTCCTGACCCCGTCACGGGTTCGTTACGCGCCGACCTTGACGCGGGCGAAGCCCTGGATCGTGATGCCGGCGTTCTCGGCGGCCTTCGCGACGGAGATCTTGTTGTCCTTCGCGTAGTCCTGGTCGAGGAGCGACACCTGCTTGATGTAGGCGTTCACCCGACCCTCGACGATCTTCGGGAGCGCAGCCTCGGGCTTGCCCTCCTCGCGCGTGATCGCCTCGACGGTCGCACGCTCCTTGGCGATCTCGTCGGCCGGGACCTCGTCGCGGGTCAGGTACGTCGGGTTCGCGAACGCGACGTGCTGGGCGATCGAGCGGGCCTCGGCAGCGTTGTCACCCTCGTACGCGATGACGACGGCGATCTGCGGCGGCAGGTCCTGGCTGGTCTTGTGCAGGTAGATCTCGAAGGCCGAGCCCTCGACACGGCGGACCGTGCGGACCTCGAGCTTCTCGCCCAGTGCGGCGGCCGACTCGTTGACGACCTCGAGGACGGTCTTGCCGTCGACGGGGGCGGCGTTCGCGGCGGCGACGTCAGCTGCACCGGCGGCCGCGACGGCCCCGAGCACCTTGTCGGCCAGCGTCGTGAACTTCTCGTTCTTCGCGACGAAGTCGGTCTCGCTCGCGAGCTCGACGACCGTGGCGGCGCCGTTCTCGGAGCTCGCGACGACGACACCCTCGGAGGTGGCGCGGTCGTCGCGCTTGGCGACGGCCTTCGCACCCTTGATGCGGAGCAGCTCGACGGCCTTGTCGTAGTCGCCGTCGGCCTCGACGAGCGCGTTCTTCGCGTCCATCATGCCGGCGCCGAGGTCCTCGCGGAGCTTCTTCACGTCAGCAGCGGTGAAGTTTGCCATTGACTGTCCTTTCTGGACGGTACGGGTGTGGAGAGTGGTGACGCAGGCGCCGGACCCGATCGGGTCCGGCGCCTGCGACAGGTCACTCGGCGGGGGTGGTCTCCGCGGCTGCCTCGGCCTCGGCCGTCGGCTCCGCGTTCTTCGCGTCGTCGGCGATCGGCTCGCCGATCTCCTTCGCGGCGACCTGCGCGTCAGCGTTGTTCTCCTCGACGGTCGCGCCCTCGGGAGCGGCGTCGGCGGACGGCGTCGCGGCGTCGCCACCGAGGAGCTCCTGCTCCCACTCGGCGAGGGGCTCTGCGGCCTCTTCGTCGTCGCCACCGTTGTGGCGGGTCTTCAGGCCCTCGGCCGCGGCGTCGGCGACGATGCGGGTGAGGAGACCGACGGAGCGGATCGCGTCGTCGTTGCCCGGGATCGGGTACGTGATCTCGTCGGGGTCGCAGTTGGTGTCGAGGATGCCGATGATCGGGATACCGAGCTTCTGCGCCTCGTCGACGGCGAGGTGCTCCTTCTTGGTGTCGACGATCCAGAGCGCGCTCGGGGTCCGCGTGAGGTTGCGGATACCACCGAGGGTCTTGTGGAGCTTGTCCAGCTCGCGCTTCTTGATGAGGAGCTCCTTCTTGGTGAAGCCCTTCGTCGTGTCGTCGAAGTCGATCTCCTCGAGCTCCTTCATGCGCGCGAGGCGCTTGGAGACCGTCTGGAAGTTCGTGAGCAGACCGCCGAGCCAACGCTGGTTGACGTACGGCTGGCCGACGCGGGTCGCCTGCTCGGCGATGGAGCCCTGCGCCTGCTTCTTGGTGCCCACGAAGAGGATCGTGCCACCGTGCGCGACCGTCTCCTTGACGAAGTCGTACGCGCGGTCGATGAAGGCCAGCGACTGCTGCAGGTCGATGATGTGGATGCCCGAGCGCTCGGCGAGGATGAAGCGCTTCACCTTCGGGTTCCACCGGCGGGTCTGGTGTCCGAAGTGGACGCCGCTGTCGAGCAGCTGGCGGATGGTGACGACGGCCATGTGCCGTCCTCCTTCTGTGTTCTCGGAGCGCAGCCGTGCTGTGCCCCTGTTGCGGTTGTGTCGAGCACGACCGGAGGTCGTGATCCCTGGTGTCCTGGCACGCGACCGCCCGCTCGTGAGAGCGGGACCGGTGGTCGGGTGCCGGGTCGGAGACGGCGAACCGTTGACGACCCTGTGGACACGCGAAGTCAGCGCGCATCAGCGCACTGCTGGAGAAATGCTAGCAGACAGGAGGCCCGGATCACGCGCGCCGACCGGCTGACGTGATCCGGGCCTCCTGTCCGGTGTCCTGGGTGTCTCAGACGCGACTGATCACGCCTTCGCGTTCACCGTGTCGCCCTCGGCGGAGATGCCCATCTCCTCGAGCGAGCGACCCTTGGTCTCCGGGATCTTCGCGATGACGAAGAAGAACGAGATCAGCGCGAACAGCGCGTAGATGCCGTACGTGACCGTCAGGTTGAAGCCGGACAGCACCGGGAAGGTGATCGTGACGATGAAGTTCGCGACCCAGTTGGCGGCCGAGCCGATGCCGAGCGCCGTGGCGCGGATGCGGTTCGGGAACATCTCGCCGAGCAGCACCCACATGAGCGGACCCCACGTCGCACCGAACGACACGACGAACAGGTTCGCGAAGATGAGGGCGATGACGCCCCACGCGCCGGGGAGGCTCGGGTTGCCGTCCACGATCGTCGACTGCGAGAACGCGATCGCGACCATCGCCAGCGACACGAACATGCCGGCGGAACCGGTGACGAGCAGCGGCTTCCGACCGACCTTGTCGACCAGGAAGATCGCGATGAACGTGACCGCGACGTTGACCACCGACGTGATCGTCGAGATGAGGAACGAGTCGCTCTCCTTGAACCCGACGGCCTGCCAGAGCGTCGTCGAGTAGTAGAAGATCACGTTGATGCCGACGAACTGCTGCAGGACGGCCAGGATGATGCCGACCCAGACGATGGGCTGCAGGCCGAAGCGGTTGCCCCGGATGGAGCCCTTCTTCTCGTTGGCTTCCTTCTTGATGCCGTCCTGGATCTCCTCCAGGCTCGTGTTCACCGTGTCGCGCGGGACGATCTTCGTCATGACCGCGCGGGCGTCCTCCGTCCGCCCCTTGGCGAGCAGGTAGCGCGGCGACTCCGGCAGCGTGATCGCCAGGATGCCGTAGACCACCGACGGGATCACGCCGACCAGGAACATCCAGCGCCAGGCCGGGAGGCCGAAGACCTCGGCGGACGCGCTGCCTGCCGTGACGGCGAAGAACTGGTCGGAGAGCAGCGCGGCGAAGATACCGAGCGTGATGGCGAGCTGCTGGAACGAGGCCAGGCGCCCGCGGATCGCCTTCGGCGAGACCTCGGAGATGTACGCCGGCGCGATCACCGAGGCCGTACCGATGCCGAGGCCGCCGACGAGACGCCACAGGACGAAGTCCCACGTGGCGAACGCGAAGCCGGAGCCGATCGAGCTCACCAGGAACAGCACCGCGGCCCAGAACATCACCCGGGTGCGACCCCAGCGGTCAGCGAGTCGACCAGCGAAGTAGGCGCCGAACGCACAGCCGATGAGCGCGGACGCGACGGCGAAGCCGCTCGCCGCCTCGGACAGGCCGAACTCGCCCTTGATGGCCTCGACGGCGCCGTTGATGACCGACGAGTCGAAGCCGAAGAGGAAACCGCCCACCGCTGCTGCGATGGCGAACGCGGTGACCTTCCCCTTGAACGCACGGTCCTCGCCGTGCCCGGTGGCTGTGTTGGACACGATGCTCCTGGGTTCTGCCGGCCGTGCTGCTGTGGGCACGGTGCCCCGGCGGTCGGCTCGTTCGCCGTCCGTGCGGCGTTGCGTGGTCCGGAGCGGCCCCGACTGTACTCCTCGTGGTGGATGTGGTCATAACCGGGTGCGGGTGTCGGCGCGGGGCGGTCGGGGTGTGGGCGTGGGCTTGGGCACGACCTTTCCGACAGTCCACGCGGTGATCACCTCGTGCTTCGTCGCACGACGCGTCCGCATGCTCGTTCGTTGCGGTCGCGTCGTCCCTCCACAGGCCGGGAGGCCCGCCCCACCCTCCACGGACCGCCTCACCTCGGTCGTGTGGCGGGTCCGGGCCGGACAGAGTGGCGGCATGCTCCTGTTCCCCGGCTCCGGCACTCGGCTCCCCCCGGTCGTCGCGATGGTGGTGGTGATCGGGATGCTCGGGGCGTTCGGGGCGGCCACCGCGTCGTTGCCCGCACCCGTGCCCGCGCCGGAGGACGTGCGCGACCACCGGTATGGCACGGCGGCGACTCGTGCTGCCGAACCGTGGGTCTGGCCGACCGGCACACGGGTGGTCGAGCGCGGGTGGGAGCCGCCGTCCGACGACTACGCCGCCGGTCACCGCGGGATCGACGTCCCGGCGCCGCTCGGCACGACTGCGGCGGCGGTCGACGACGGCACGGTGGCGTTCGCCGGACCCGTTGGCGGCAGGAGCGTCGTGACGGTCGACCACGGCGGCGGGCTCGTCAGCACCCTCGACTCAGTGCAGCCGCTCGTCGCTGCCGGGGACCACGTGCGACAGGGTGATCCGGTCGGCCGGGTGTCCGTGGGGCACTGCCCGGCCTCGGCACCGTGTCTGCACCTCGGCGCGCGGGTCGACGGCCGCTACGTGGACCCGACGTCGTACCTTCCCGCGGCCGAGTGGCCCGTGCTGTTGCCGGAGTCCGCCTGGCCGGGGTGAGCGACCGCGACGGGCGACGTACGACGTGCAACTTCGACGTGCGACGTCACGGTCGCACGGTCGCGCCGTTCCAACGTTCCGACGCCGCGCAGCCGCACGAGTGCGCGGCGCCGGTCCGGCGGTCGCTCCGTCAGGCGCGCGGGTGGGCCGTCCGGTAGACCTCGCGCAGCCGTGCTGAGGACACGTGCGTGTAGATCTGCGTCGTCCCGAGGCTCGCGTGCCCGAGCAGTTCCTGAACCGCCCGCAGGTCCGCTCCCCCGTCGAGCAGGTGCGTCGCCGCGGTGTGCCGGAAGGTGTGCGGTCCGCTCGGCCCTTCGCCGGGAAGGTCCCCGAGCAGGCGAGCCACCACGCGGTACGCACTCCGCACCCCGAGCCGGCCACCCTGGTCGCCGAGGAACAGTGCCGTGCTCGGTACGTCGGCCCGCGCCGCGAGGGTCGGACGCCCCCGCGACGTCCACGCCTCGAGTGCGTCACGGGCCGGGACGCCGAACGGCACGACCCGCTCCTTCCCGCCCTTCCCGAGCACGCGGACCGTGAGCCGCCCGCGATCGACGTCGGCGACGTCGATGCCGACGAGCTCGCTCACCCGGATGGCCGCGGCGTACAGCAGCTCCACGAGCGCGAGGTCCCGCAGCGCACCGGGATCGTCGGTCGCTGCACGGGCCGCGAGGCCGTCCAGCAACCCACGGACCTGCTCGGCCGACACCACCCGCGGCAGGTACGAGCCGCCCTTCGGTGCACGGAGCCGCACACCGGCGTCCGTCGCGGTCACCCCGGTCTCGCTCGCCCACCGGGTGAACGCCCGCACCGACGACGACCGGCGGGCGATCGTCGACCGTGCGAGCCCCCGCTGGTCGGCTTCCCACAACCAGTCGCGGAGGAGTTCGAGGTCGACCCCGTCGATGCCGACGACGCCGCGTCGCGCGGCGAACTCGACGAACTGCTCGAGGTCGTTCGCGTACGCGCGGAGCGTCTGGTCGCTGAGTCCCCTGGCGTGTCGAGCGTGCCCGAGGAACGAGTCGGCCGCTGCCACGAGTCGCTCTTCCTTCTGCTCTGCTCGGTCCGCCACGTCGTCAGCGTACGGCTGGCCGACGTCATGCGCGGCTCCACCCGCCGCTGCTGTGCGCCACGAGCCCTTGCAACTGCGCGAGCGCAAGGGCGTCCGCCACCGCCGCTCCGGACAGCCCGGACCGTCGAGCGATCTCGGCCTCTGGCAGGGCACGACGGCCGAGCGCGTCGAGGACCCGGACGACCTCGGGATCGCGCTGGACCGACACGAGGGGTTCGTCCGCCGCCGCGGTCGCACCGGATGCGGCCACGGGACGCATCGCGGCGACCGGGTCCCCCGGGTGCACGACGAGCTGCGCCCGGCCCTGCGCCACGAGCCGGTGGCACCCGACCGACGCCGAGGACGCGAACGCTCCCGGGACGGCGAACACCGGGCGACCGAGCTGCCCGGCGTGGTGTGCGGTGTTGAGCGCACCGGACCGCGCACCGGCCTCCACGACGACAGCGGCATCGGCGAGGGCGGCGATCAACCGGTTCCGGGCAAGGAAACGCCACCGGGTCGGGCGGGTCCCCGGCGCCGACTCCGCCACCAGGGCGCCCTGCCGAGCGACGTTGTGGAGCAGCTGGACGTTGCCGGCGGGGTAGAGCTGGTCGATCCCCCCGGCCAGGACCGCGATCGTCGGGGCCCCTGCGGCGATCGCCACCCGGTGTGCGACCGCGTCGATCCCGTAGGCGCCGCCGCTGACGATCGTGCAGCCGGCGTCCGCGGCGGACGAGGTGATCTCGGCGGCTGCTTCGGCCCCGGCGATGGTGTTCGCCCGCGACCCGACCACGGCCAGGGCGGGTGCCCCGTCGCCGACACCCGCCGTGGCGCTGCGAGTCCAGAGCACGAGTGGTGCGTGGGGGCCGAGGTCGTCGATCGCCGTCGGCCACCCAGCGGACCCGGGCACGAGCAGTCGTGCCCCGACGGCTTCGGCCGAGGCGACGACGTCGGCCACGTCGGACCGGACCAAGCGCGGTCGCCACCGGTCGATGGCCGTGTGCAGGACACCGGCGAACGCATCGGGATCCTCCGCACCGGGTACGCCGGCCTCCACACACCCGTCGAGCAGATCCTCGAACGCACCGTCGGCTGCCAGCAGGACCGAGCCGAGGGCGCGCTCCGACCCGAGGGCCGCCATGAGCTCACCGGCGACGGAGTCCCCGGGCTCCACGATCACGGACCACGCGACCCGAGCGGCGGTCTGGACCGGGTCCGACGCCCCGTCAGTCCCGAGGACCCGCCGGATCGCGGCGAGCAGTTCGCTGCCGTGGCCGGGCCCCACGCCGCTCACAGCGCGCTCCGCAGGGCAAGAGCACCCCGGACGTGTGCTCTGCTCGGACGGTCGACCGCTTCGAGGTCGGCGAGGGTCCACGCGAGCCGCATCACCCGGTCCCACCCCCGCATGGTCAAGGTGCCGAGGTCGAGCGCCCGGTCGAGCTCGGTGGTCGAACCGGGTTCGATCCGACCGTCCGCCCGCAGCCAGGCTCCGGTGACCTCGGCGTTCTTCGTCCACCCGGTGTCCCGGAGGCGTTCGGCCATCCGAGCGCGGGCCGCAGCGACGCCGGCGCGGGCCTCGGCCGTCGTCGGCGTGCTCCCGTCGGTACCACGCATCTTCCCGGTCGTCACCCGGGGCACGAGCACCCGGATGTCCATCCGGTCGAGCAGCGGTCCGGACATCCGCCCGAGGTAGCGCCGGACCGCACTCGGCGGACACTCACACGGTTGGCCGTGCGCTCCGCCGGCGTTGCCGCACGGGCAGGGATTGGCAGCGAGCACGACCTGGCACCGCGCGGGGAACTCGGCGGCGCCCGCAGCCCGGTGGATGGTGATCCGACCGGACTCGAGCGGCTGGCGGAGCGCGTCGAGCACCGCACGGGGGAACTCCGGTGCTTCGTCGAGGAACAGGATGCCGCCGGTCGCCCGCGACACTGCTCCGGGTCGCAGCACACCGGAGCCGCCGCCGATCAGGGAGATCGCCGACGCGGAGTGGTGCGGGGCCTCCCACGGGGGCTTCGTGCTCCACGACGCCGGCCCGAGTCCGGCGACGGACCGGACGGCGGCGACCTCGAGCGCGGTCGCGTCGTCGAGGTCGGGCAGGAGCCCGGGCAGGCGCTCCGCGAGCATCGTCTTGCCGGCACCGGGTGGACCGAGCAGGAGCACATGGTGCCCACCGGCCGCCGCGGCGACGACGGCGCGCACCCCGATCGGGTTCCCGACGACATCCGCCAGTTCGGCCACCGGGCGTTGGACCGAGGGCACCGGCACCGGCAGCACCGCGTCGACCTCGACCGGCGGCAGCAGCGCGCCGGCGTCGATCGCAGCCGCACGGAGTGAGTCGACCCCGGTGGTGCGCACGCCGTCGACCACGCGAGCCTCGGGCAGGTTGCCGATCGGCAGCACGACTCGGTCGGCCCCGGCGTCGCGGGCGGCGAGCAACATCGGGATGACTCCGGCGACCGGTCGGACCCGACCGTCCAGACCGAGCTCCCCGATGTAGACGATCCGCTCACTGACGTCGGGTGCGAGTCCGGCGCCGGCGAGCACGGCCATCGCGATCGCCAGGTCGAACCCGGAACCCCGTTTCGGGATCGCCGCGGGCGTGAGGTTCACCGTGATCCGACGAGCCGGCAACGGACACCCGGCGTTCGCAGCGGCGGCACGGACTCGCTCGCGCGCCTCGCCGAGCGAAGTGTCCGGCAGTCCGATGATGCTGAAGGCGGGCAGCTGGCTGGTCAGGTGGGCCTCGACCTCGATCCGGCGCCCGGTCACGCCGAGCAGGGCGACGGCCGCAGCACGGCCGATGCCCGTCACAGCACACCCGCCACGTGTTGCACGGCCGTCCGCGGGCCGTCGACGTGGACCGCGACCACGTCGATGCGGATAGCGCGTGCCGACACCTCCGGATGGGCGTCGAACCACTCGGCCACGAGTCGTCGCATCCGCGTGAGCTTCGTCGCCGTGATCGCCTCGAACGGATGCCCCGTCGTCGTACCGGATCGCGTCTTCACCTCGATGAACGCGAGTGTGCAGGAATCCCACGCGACGATGTCGATCTCGCCCCGGGCGCACCGCCAGTTCCGCTCGAGGACCCGGAAACCCCGTTCGTGCAACCACGCCACGGCCTGGTCCTCGCCGAACCGCCCCAGGCGGCCGTTCCGGAGTGTTCGTCCAGGGCGATCGTGCAGCTTCTGTTCCATGTCATTGCCTCCACGGCAACGATCGCGGGAACGGCAGCGAGGATGTGCACCGACGAAGACTCTGTGGAATCAGACGACGACGATCGCCCTTGGGGAGGAATGACGAAGGACCCGGGTGATCGCGATCATCCGGGTCCTTCGTCGACAGCGGCTCAGTGTGCGGCTGCGTACGCTTCCTGCACCTGGGTCGAGATACGACCACGGGTCGAGACCTCGTAGCCGTTCTCCTTCGCCCACTCGCGGATCTTGCCGAGCTCTTCGGAGTTGCCACGCTTCGGGGCCGACTTCGGCGCCGTGCTGCCGGTACGACGACCGGAGACCTTGCGCGCTGCGGCGATGTAGTCGGAGATCGCTTCGCGGAACTTGTCGACGTTGTCGTTCGTCAGGTCGATCTCGTACGACGAGCCGTCGAAACCGAATTCGACCGTGCGACCTTCACCGGTGGTGATGGGGGAATCGTCGAGGTCGTCGACGAGCTGGACGGTGACCTTCTGTGCCATGCGCGGCTCCTGTTCATTGGACGGGAAATCCCGACCAGAATAGCGCGTGGAATTCCGGCACGTCACCGATCACCGGCGATTCACCGAATGCACCGGAATTGACGATCACTCGTCGAGTGCGAGTTCCTTCGGCAGTTCGAGTTCTCGCGATGTCAGTTCTTCGACATTCACGTCCTTGAACGTGAGGACGCGGACGCCCTTGACGAACCGGTCGGAACGGTAGACGTCCCACACCCAGACGTCGTTCATCGTCAGTTCGAAGTAGAAATCGTGTTCGGTGTCCCGGCGCACGAGTTCGACCTCGTTCGCCAGGTAGAAACGCCGCTCGGTCTCGACCACGTAGCGGAACTGCGACACGACGTCGCGGTACTCGCGGTACAGGGCCAGCTCGACCTCGCGGTCGTAGTCGTCGAATTCGTCCTCATCCATTGCGCCCACAGTCTACGGCGGCAGCCGCACCAGTGCGCGACAGCAGCTCGAGGGATGCACCCGAAGACGGAAGTGCGAGCAAGCTCGGCGTCCGCTCCCGATCCGAGCCCACCGAGGTTCCACAACACGCCGTGTGCGCTCCGCCGAGGTTCCGCTGCGGCACCGGGCATGGGCCGAGATGCCGAGATTTCGGAACCTCGCGGGCCACAGGCACGGCAGGGCGGGCGACCGCAGCGCGTCAGCTGCCGAGCGCGTCGAAGCCCTCGAGTGACACGCTCGACGTCTGGTGCAGCCATGACTTGCGGTGGAGTGCGTGCGCCCCGACCGCGCGGATGGCGTCGTAGTGCGCGGTCGAGCCGTAGCCCTTGTTCGACGCCCAGGCGTAGTGCGGTGCCTCGTCGTGGGCCGCGATCATCAGGGCATCCCGCGCGACCTTCGCCACGATCGACGCCGCGGCGACCGAGGCGCAGTCCCGGTCGGCCTTGACCTGCACGACGACCTCGAGCGGGTCCGTCGTCGGACGGAGCGAGGCGGGGACGGCACGGGTCAGCCAGTCGAAGGACCCGTCCAGCACGACGACGGCGCCGTCGAGCGACAGGCCACCGGCGACCAGCGACTCGAGCGCCTGCGCCCCTGCGGCTCCGAGCGCCGGGACGATCCCCTGCCGGTCGACGTACTCGGCGGACGCCATGCCGACGGCGGTGCGCGCCCACCGGGTCACCACGGGGACCAGGTCCGTCCGGCGGGTGGCGGACAGCAGCTTCGAGTCGGCCAGACCCTGCGGGACCCGCCCGACGTCGATCGTCACGGCCGCGACGCCCACGCCGACGGGACCGGCGATCGCACCGCGTCCGACCTCGTCCATCCCGATGACCGTGACACGGCCTTCGGCCAGCAGCCGCTTCTCGACGCGGAGGGAGGGGCGGACGGGGGTCACTGGTCGCGCTCCTCCACCCCGGCGAACACCTCGGGGTGGTCGTCGAGCCACGTCCAGCGGCTCGTCGGCCAGGAGATCACGAAGGCGCGGCCGGTCACGTCGGACAACGGCACGAACCCCTTCGACGGCGTGTCCCCGTTGTAGCGGGAGTCCTTGGAGTCGTTGCGGTTGTCGCCCATCACCCAGATGGTGCCCTTCGGCACGGTGACGGAGAAGTCGGTCGCTGAAGCAGGGGCGCCGGCCGGCAGCTTGAGGTACGGCTCCTTGATCGGGACGCCGTTCACCGACATCTGCCCGAGGTCGTTGCAGCAGGAGACCTTGTCCCCTGGCAGACCGATCACACGCTTGATGAGGTGGTCGTCGCTGTCGCCCGTCCCGAGGCCGATCTGCGTGAGGACCCAGTCGATCGCCTTGGCGGGCTGGGTGTCCGGCGTGACGCTCGGCACCTCGGACCCGGCGAGCCATCCACCCGGGTCCTTGAACACCACGACGTCGCCGCGTTTCAGTGCCACGACACCCGGGACGAGTTCGTTGACGATCACGCGGTCGTTGATCTGCAGCGTGTTCTCCATCGACGCCGACGGGATGTAGAACGAGCGGATCAGGAACGTCTTGACCAAGAACGACACGAGCAGCGCCGCGATGAAGATGATGACGAGGTCGCGGAGGAATGTGAGGATCCCGTTGCGCTGCTTCTCGGGCCGGGGCCTGCGCCCGGATTCCTCAGTCGTGTCCGTCATTTCCGCTCTCGTTCACACCGTGCCCGCCCGGGTTCAGCGGGCGCAAAGGGAAAGCCCCCCGTCGATGCACAACCGTACATCGGCGAGGGGCCAGCAGCGGCGTCCGGCTCGCGGGCGCTCACTGTGAAGGCGATCAGGCGTCGCGCTTCTCCTTGATCTTGCGGCGGGCCGCCTTGCCGCGCAGTTCGCGCAGGTAGTAGAGCTTCGCGCGACGGACGTCACCCTTGGTGACGATCTCGATGTGGTCGATGATCGGCGAGTGCACCGGGAACCAGCGCTCGACGCCGACCTGGAAGCTCACCTTGCGGACCTTGAAGGTCTC
The DNA here is from genome assembly GCF_902706105.1 of Curtobacterium sp. 18060. Taxonomy (NCBI): domain Bacteria; kingdom Bacillati; phylum Actinomycetota; class Actinomycetes; order Micrococcales; family Microbacteriaceae; genus Curtobacterium; species Curtobacterium sp. 18060. The sequence continues at coordinate 24,312 of NZ_CACSJV010000010.1, forward strand.
GCCGATGCCGTGGCCCTGGCGGCCGATGACGACACCCTGGAAGACCTGGATACGCGAGCGCGTGCCTTCGACGATGTTCACGTGCACCTTGATGGTGTCACCGGCGCGGAAGTCCGGGACGTCGGTCCGCAGCGATGCTGCGTCGACGTTGTCGAGGAGCTGGCTCATGGCTGTTCTACTCTCTGCGGACGCACACGGGTCGCCGCGGATCGATGTCTGATGAAGTGGTGGTGCGTGCCCGGTGTCGGCGACTCCCCCGTGGCAGAGTCCAGCCAGGGCACAGCGACCCATACTGCCACACAGAACGCCGGGGGCAAAACAGCGAGGATGGACCCATGATCGAACTGCGCACCCCCACGGAACTCGACGGACTGCGAGTCGCCGGTCGGTTCGTGGCCGACGTCCTCGACGAACTGCTCGCCACGGTCGACGTCGGCGTGAACCTGCTCGAGCTCGACCGCGTCGCCGCGCGGATGATCGCCGACCGGGGCGCCGAGAGCTGCTACGTCGACTACCACCCCTCGTTCGGCAAGTCGCCGTTCGGCAAGAACCTGTGCACCTCGGTGAACGACGCGGCGCTGCACGGTCTGCCGTTCGACCACGTGCTGCAGAACGGCGACCTTGTCAGCCTCGACTTCGCCGCGAGCGTCGACGGCTGGGTGGCGGACTCCGCCGTGTCGGTGCAGGTCGGGACGCCCCGCGACGAGGACCAGACGCTCATCTCGACCGTCGAGCGCGCCCTCGCAGCCGGCATCGCGCAGGCTGCTCCGGGCAACAAGCTCGGTGACGTCTCGCACGCGATCGGGCACGTGGCGAAGGAGGCGGGCTACAGCGTCAACCTGCAGTTCGGCGGGCACGGTGTCGGTCACACGATGCACGGCGACCCGCACGTGCCGAACGACGGACGTCCGGGTCGCGGCCTGAAGCTCCGGCCGGGCCTGGTGGTCGCGATCGAGCCGTGGCTCATGCAGGGCACCGACGAGCTGTACCAGGACGACGACGGCTGGACGCTCCGGAGCGTCGACGGCTCACGTGCTGCGCACGTCGAGCACACGGTGGCGGTCACCGAGTCCGGACCCGAGGTCCTGACCCTGCGTCGCGCCCAGCGCGCCGACCCGACCAGCTGACGGACTGGAGGCGCGGTGCGGTCCCGCCCCGCGCCTCCCGTCCGACACGGCGGAGCCGGGTTTCGTGCTCAGCGACAGTTCACGGGGAACGCACCGCGAGAACTGTCGCTGAGCGCGAAAACCGACCGGCAGGCCGCAGCCCGTCAGGCCGGCGGCAGCAGGTCCGGCCGGACGCGCCGCGTCCGCTCCACCTGCTGCTCGTGCCGCCACGCAGCGACCTTGCCGTGGTGGCCGCTGAGCAGCACCTCGGGCACGGCGTGGTCACGCCACACGGCGGGCTTCGTGTACGAGGGGTACTCGAGCAGGCCGTCCTCGTGGGACTCCTCGACCAGGGACTCGGGGTTGCCGACGACGCCGGGGACGAGTCGCCCGACGGCCTCGATCATGGCCATCGCCGCGACCTCGCCGCCGTTCAGCACGTAGTCGCCGAGCGAGAGTTCGACGACCGAGCAGCGTGACGCCGCCCACTCGAAGACGCGGGCGTCGATGCCCTCGTACCGCCCGCAGGCGAACACGAGGTGGTCGGACGTCGACGCGAGCGAGCGCGCGATGGACTGCTTGAACGGCGTGCCGGCGGGCGTCGGGACCACGAGGGTCGACGAGCCGTCCGGCCGCAGCAGGGCGTCCAGCGCCTGCGCCCACGGTTCCGGCTTCATGACCATGCCGGCGCCGCCGCCGTACGGGGTGTCGTCGACGGTGCGGTGCCGGTCGGTCGTCCAGGAGCGCAGGTCGTGCACGTGCAGGTCGAGCAGCCCACCGGAGCGGGCCTTGCCGAGCAGGGACACGTCCAGCACGGAGAAGAACTCCGGGAAGATCGTGACGATGTCGATCCGCACGGCAGCTAGTCCGTGACCGTCTCGGGCCGGGAGGTGTCCTCGGGGTCCTCGAACAGGCCCTGTGGCGGCGTGACCGTGACGGTGCCGGACGCGATGTCGACGGCGGGCACGATCGCCGCGACGAACGGCACGAGGACCTCGCCGCGCGACGGGGTGTCGATCGCGAGCAGGTCCTGCGCCGGCATGTGGTCGACCCGGGCGACGGTGCCGACCTCGACGCCGTCGCGCAGCACCTTCAGCCCGACCAGCTGGTGGTCGTACCAGGCGTCGTCCTCGCCGGTCTCGGCGTCGGCGTCCTGCTCGACCCAGAGGATGATCCGGGCGAGCGACTCGGCGCCGGTGCGGTCGTCGATCCCCGCGAAGAACGCGACGGGGTGACCGTTGTACCAGCGGAGCTCGTCCAGCTCGAGGGTCTTGCCCGACCACGGTGAGTCGTCGGGGACCTGGAGCGTGAACGTGGCACCGGGGGTGAACCGACGATCCGGGTCGTCGGTGTAGAGCTCGAGCTTGATGCCGCCCTTGAGCCCGTGTGCCTTCGTGATTCGACCCACCCGGAGCTGGGTCGTCTCCCTAGGAATCGGTGTCGACCACGTCGACCCGCACCCGCTTGCCGTCGGCCAGGGCCGAGACGAGGGTACGGAGTGCCTTGGCGGTCCGCCCGGCACGACCGATCACGCGGCCGAGGTCCTCGGGGTGCACGCGCACCTCGAGGACCTCGCCCCGCGGGGAGGTGGAGCTGGCGACGCGCACGTCGTCAGGGTGATCGACGATCCCCTTGACGAGGTGCGTCAGCGCGGATTCGAGCAAGGACTACGCCTCGGTCGTCTCGTCGGCGGTCTCGGCGTCGTCGGTCTTGGCGGCGGGAGCCGTCTTCTCCGACTTCGGCTTGAGGACGGCCTTCTTCGAGGAGTCGACCTGGAAGGCCTGCTTCGGCTCGGCGACCTTGACCTTGGACGCGGTGTCCTTCTCGCCCTTGAACTTGGCCCAGTCGCCGGTCAGCTTGAGGAGGGCCGCGACCTGCTCGGTCGGCTGCGCGCCGACGCCGAGCCAGTAGAGCGCACGCTCGGACTCGATCTTGATGACCGAGGGCTCCTCGGTCGGGTGGTACTGACCGATCTCCTCGAGGACACGACCATCGCGCTTGGTGCGCGAGTCGGCGACGACGATGCGGTAGTAGGGCGCACGGATCTTACCGAGACGCTTCAGACGGATCTTGACAGCCACAATTGCTCCTGTTTGCTTACGTTGTGGTTGAACTGGAACCGCGGGCGTGGGGGCACACACGGTGAAAGCTCGAGAGAGATCGCTCACAGCTGGATAGAGGGTCGAGCTGCGGCGATTCGACCGTTCATTCTTACAGATTCCGGGCCGTGATGCGAGCCGACGCGCTACGGCGCGAGTCGCCGGACCGCTTCGAGGGCCTCGGACGTCGCGCGGACCGCGTCCACGCTCCGTGCGTCGCGTGCGCCGCCGACGACAGCGAACGGCACACCGGCTGCCTGGAGGCCCGTCACGAGTCCGTCACGCACGTCACCCTCGGTGTCGATCGCGCGTTCCTGCCCGGCGCAGACCACGACGGTGTCCGCCGGGATCGCACGCTCCTCGCCGTGCTCGTCGCGGATCCAGAGGGCACCGGGCTCGATGCGCAGGTACTCCTGCACGCCACCGACCATGCGCACCCCCGCGTCACGGAGGCGACCGATGGCGACCCAGCGCGAGGTGATCCCGACGCCCTGCCCGAACTTGCCCGATCGGCGGAGCACGGTGACGTCGGAGCCCGGCCGGATCGTGCGCGACGCAGCGGGCAGCCGCTGGGGGACGTCGCCGACGAGCTCCTCGGAGACGTCGAGGTCCCAGCGCGCCGCGAACTCGGTGGCGCGGACCGACTCGTCCGGCGACTCGGTCAGGAACGCTGCGGTGTCGACGCCGATGCCGCCGCCGCCGATGATCGCGACGGTGCCGGCCGGCACGCCCTCGCGCAGTGCCCGCTCGTACGACAGGACGTGCGGCAGGTGTGCTCCGGGGACGTCGACGTCGCGCGGGACCACCCCGGCGGCGAGCACCACGGCGTCGCTGTCGGCCAGGTCCGCAGTCGTGGCCGGGCGGCCGAGGTGCACCGTGGCTCCTCGTTCGTCGAGCTCGGCGCGGGCGGCCCGCACGGTGGCGGCGTAGTCCTCCTTGCCGGGCACGAGCGCGGCGAGGCCGAACTGGCCGCCGAGCCGGTCGGCGGCTTCCCACACGGTGACGCGGTGGCCGCGTCGGGCCGCGTCGACGGCTGCGGCGAGACCGGCCGGTCCCCCGCCGACGACGTCGACGCGCTTGGGGTCGGTGGTCGGACGCGCCGGGAAGGCAACCTCGCGGGCGGCGCGCGGGTTCACCAGGCAGGACACCGGCGCGCCGATGATCGAGCGGTCGAGGCAGGCCTGGTTGCAGCCGATGCAGGTGTTCACCAGCGCGAACCGGCCCGCGAGCGACCGGTTCACGAGCGCGGGGTCGGCGAGGAACGGTCGGGCGAGCGCGACGGCGTCGATGGTCCCGTCGGCGAGGACCGTCTCACCGTCGCGCAGGTCGGTCATCCGGTTCGACGCGATCACCCGGACGTCGGGGTGCGACGAGCCGCGCACGACCCCGGCGATGCGCGCGGCGTAGGCGAGCCAGGCACCGTGCGGCACGGCGGCCTGCACGGTCGGGGTGCGGGACTCGTGCCAGCCGATCCCCACCGAGATGCCGTCGAGCCCGAGCGGCAGCAGGTCGTGCACCAGGGCGTCGACGTCGTCCTCGGTCGACGAACCGGGCATCAGGTCGGCGCCGGAGAGCCGGATCGTCACGGCCAGGTCGGGCACCGCCGCACGGACGGCGTCGACGACCGCCACCGTGAAGCGCCGTCGACGCTCCGGCGAACCGCCCCACTCGTCGTCACGGAGGTTCGTCAGCGGCGACTGGAACTGGTTGATGAGGTAGCCCTCGGACGCCATGATCTCGACGCCGTCGAACCCGATGTCGCGCGCGGACCGGGCCGCGGCGGCGAAGTCCTCGATGGTGCGCTCGATCTCGGCCGGTGTCAGCTCGGTCGGCACCACACCACGGGCGGCCGCCCAGGGCAGGGCCGACGGTGCCACCACGCGCTGGGGCTCCCCGTGCCGGTCGACCATCCCCGCGGCGAGCGCGTACCGACCGGCGTGGAACAGCTGCGCGAGGATCGTGGAGCCCTCCTCGTGCACGGCGTCGACCGCGGCGCGGAACCGCTCGTCCGCTCCCCCGACACCGAACACGGCGAAGTCGGGGCCACCACGGGCCTCGTCGTTCACCGCGATGCCGCCGGTGATGATGCAGGCGGCGCCGCCGGCGGCACGTTCGCGGTAGAACGCCGCCATGCCGGCCCCACCGTCGTCGTGCACCTCGAGTCCGGTGTGCATCGACCCCATGACCACCCGGTTCGGCAGGGTCAGGGGGCCGAGTGTCCACGGCGAGGAGACGACGGCGAGCTCGGGCATGGCGACGGTGCTCATGCCCCTACTCTGCCGCGTCGACAGCCGCGTCGTCAGCAGGGAGCACCGCGTCGCGCAGCGGCGACGTCGTGTCCGCCCAGAACGGCGGGGCGATCACGGTCAGGCCGCCGTCGACCGACAGCACCTGCCCGGTGATGTAGCCGGCCTTGTCGGAGAGCAGGAAGTCCACCGCGTCGGCCATGTCGTCGGCGGTGCCGGGGCGCTGCAGCGGGAGCTTCTCGAACACCGAGTCGATCGGCGCCTGGCCGGGGACCTTCGTGTAGAAGTACTCGAGCGAGTCGGTGTCGATCAGGCCACCGTTGACCGCGTTCACCGTGATCTGGCGCGGACCGAACTCGACCGCCATGTACTTCATGTACGACTCGCTCATGGCCTTCGCGGCGCCGAGCGCGGCGTAGGTCGGGAACGCGCGGAGCGATCCGTACGAGGTCACGACGACGATGCGCCCACCGCGGTCCATCAGCTCGGCGGCACGCTGCGCCCCGAGCACGAACGAGCGGGCGTTGGTGGCGTAGCTGCGGTCCAGGTGGTGCAGCTTCAGTTCCTTGACGGGCTTGAACGCGCTGGCGGCGGCGTTCGCGACGAACATGTCGAGGCGGCCGTAGGTGTCCCGCACCAGGTCGAACAGGCCGTCGATCGACTCCGGCTGCTCGATGTCGACCTGCGCGGTGATCCCGTCGCCGCCGGCGGCCTTGACGTCGGCCAGCGACTCCTCGGCCAGGTCGGCGTTGCCCTTGTACGTGACCACGACGGTCACGCCGCGCTGGCCGAGCTTCTGCGCGAGCAGGCGGCCGATGCCGCGCGAAGCGCCCGTGATCAGTGCGATGGGTGCGTTGGTGTTGTCGGTCACTGCGGTCCTCTACGTGCGTGGGGAGGGACGGGAGGCGCGTGGCGGGCCCCGCCACGGGCCTCCCGTCCGGTGGGTGGTTGTGGTCTAGAACCCGGCCTTGCCGGTGACGACGGCGCGGCCGACGACCAGCTTCTGGATCTCGTTGGTGCCCTCTTCGAAGCGCTGCGCGCGCGCGTCGCGGTAGACGCGCTCGATCGCGTTGCGCTTCCAGTAGCCCTGGCCGCCGTGCACCTGCAGGGCCTTGTCGGTGACGCGGGCGAGCATGTCGACCGCGACCATCTTCGAGGCGCTGGACAGCGTGCCCGCGTCGGGGCGGTCCTCCTCGTAGGCGCGGGCCGCCTCGAGCACCAGGGCGCGGGCGGCGGCGATGTCGGCGTAGTTCTCGGCCAGGTAGAACTGGATCGCCTGGCGGCTGGAGAGCTGCTTGCCGAACGTCTCGCGCTTGTTCGCGTACTCGACGGCGAGCTCGTTCGCACGCTCGGCGAGGCCGACGGCGCTCATCGCGACGGACACGCGACTCGGCAGCAGGAAGCCGCCGAGCGCGACCTCGAGCCCCTGCCCCTCGGCGCCGAGCAGCGCACTGGCCGGCACGGGCACGTCGGTGAAGCGCAGGATCGCGTGGTCGGTACCGCGGATGCCCATGGTGTCGGAGTCGTCGATCACCTCGGCACCCGGCAGCCCGCTGTTCGGCATGAGGAACGCGACCGTGCCGTCCTGGCCGCTGGTGCCCTCGAGGCGGGCGGCGATGAGCCAGTAGTCGGCCTGCACGCCGAACGTGATGAGGTGCTTCTCACCGTTCATGACGTAGGTGTCGCCCTCGCGGCGGACGGTGGTGCGGATGTCCGCGCCGGTGCCGGCCGTGGCCTCGGTCAGGGTGAACGCGACGAGCTTGTCCCCCGCGACGCTCGGCTTGACGACCTGCTCGATCTGCTCCGGCGTCGCGTAGGGGGCCATCGCGCGCCAGGTGCCGTTGATGACGTGCACGAGCATCCGGATCGACGCGTGCGAACGCGAGACGATCTCCATGATCTCGAGGTAGCGCGAGAACGGGATGGCCCGTCCGCCGAGCTCGGTCGGGGCGGCGAGGCTGAGCCACCCGTTGTCCTTGAGCTCCTGGAACAGCTCCGGGGCGACCCGGCCGGTGCGCTCGATCTCGTCCGCCCACTCCTCACCGCGGCCGCGGACCCACTCGGTGACCTCGGCCTTGAGCTGCTGGAAGGCGGATTCGGTGGCGGTTTCCATGACCAGCGTCATCGTGTCTCGTTCTCCTTCGTGGTGCTCGCGGCGACGAGCGCGGCTGCCTGCTCACGCAGGACGTTCTTCTGGACCTTGCCGACGGCGTTGCGCGGCAGTTCGTCGATGGACTCGAGCCGCTCTGGCCAGTAGTACTTGCTCACGCCCGCCTTGTCGAGCGCCTGCCGCATCGCCGCGAAGTCGAGCCGCTCCACGCCGGCGGCCGGCACGACGAACGCGCACGCACGCTCACCGAGTCGGGGGTCCGGCATCGCGACGATCGCCACGTCGGTGACCAGGGGGTGCTGGTACAGCAGGTTCTCGATCTCGACGACCGGGATCTTCTCGCCACCGCGGTTGATGACGTCCTTGATCCGGCCGGTGATCGACAGGAAGCCGTTCGCGTCGACCTTCGCCAGGTCGCCGGTCTTGTACCAGCCGTCCTCGGTGAAGACGTCGTCGGTCAGGTCCTGGCGGTCGAGGTACCCGTCGAACATCGTCGGCGAGTGCAGCTCGAAGTTGCCCTCGGTGTCGGCGGGGAGCTCGTGGCCCTCGTCGTCGACGATCCGGATCCGGATGCCCGGCAGCGCACGACCGTCGTGCCCGTACGCTGCCGCCGGGTCGTCGATCGGGCTGGACAGGGCGCCGAGGCAGGTCTCGCTCGTACCGAACGCGCCGAGGATGGCCGTGCCGAGCACCGTCGCGGCCCGCTGGGCGAGGGCCCGCGGCACAGCAGCACCGGTCGGCACGAAGATCCGCAGCGACTCGGGCTGGGCGGCACCGGCTTCGACCAGGTCGACGAGGTCGGTCAGGAACGGGGTCGCGCACTGCACGAACGACGCCTTCGCGACGCCGAATGCCTGCTCGAGCGCGACGGTGCCGTCCCACACCGGTTGGATGACCTGCGGCGCACCGAGCCGGAACGCCAGCAGCATGCCGTACAGGAACCCGGTCTGGTGCGCGAGCGGCGACGGGATGTAGATCCGGTCCGCGCTCGTCAAGCCCGACTGCGCGACGTGCATGGCCGTGGCCAGCCCGAGGGTGCGGTGCGGGTGCTGCACGCCCTTCGGCTCCCCCGTCGTGCCGCTCGTGAACAGCAGCTGGCAGACGTCGTCCGGGCCCGGCGCGCGCGAGGTGATCTCGTCGACGTCCACGTGCACGGCGTCGAGGGCGTTGTCGAAGTAGCGCCAGTGCCAGTCGCTCGTGGCCACCCGGTCCAGGGCGTCGGCCGGCAGCGGCGGCTGGTTCGTCGGGGCGTCGACCTGGCCGCGCGCCTCGGACCGGAGCACGATCACGTGCTCGACCGACAGCCGGCGCTGCTGGGCCTTCGCCTCGTCGATGACGTCGAGGAGCTCGAGCGCGGGCCGGCGCTTGCGGAACACGTTCGGCAGGAACACCACGCGGGCGCGGGACCGGGCGAGCGTCATCGTCGTCTCGCGCGGTCCGAACACCGGCATGATCGGCGTCGCGACCGCCCCGATCTGGATCGCCCCGAGGGTGATGGAGACGAACTCGCGCCAGTTCGGCAACTGCATGGCGACCGACTCGCCCCTGCGGACCCCGAGCTCGAGCAGGAGCGCGGAGACCTTGTCGGCCTCGTCCTGCAGTTCCCGCCACGTGGTGTTCACGGGTGCTGCGCCGCCGACCTCGATGACCGCGAGGCCGTCGGGATCGGTCGTCGCGAGCGCGCGGACCTTCTCGCTCAGCACGAGGGGGTCGGCGTCGACACCGGCGAGCGCGAGCGGCTCCGGGGTCGTGGGAGCGACCGGCTGCTGCGCGCCGTCGGCCCGCTCACCGTCGGCCCGCTCACCGTCGGTTCGCTCGCCATTGGCGCGCTCGCCATCGGTGCGCTCGCCGAGGTCGGTGCGCGCGTCGGCGATCGCGGCGGCCTCGGCCGCGTCGGCCCGGTCGTCGCGGGCGATCTGCGCGGCGAGGGCGTCGCCGACCTCCATGTCGAGGCCGACGGAGTTCATCGCCTCGAGGAACGTCGGGTACGAGATCCGGTAGGCCCGCGGGTAGGTCAGCCCCGAGGTACCGCGCGCCTTCGAGGCGGCGACGGCGAGTGACATCAGGACCCGGTGGTCGTTGAACGACGACATCTGCGCGCCGTGGAGTCCCTCGGCCCCGACACCGGTGACGCGGAGTTCGTCGGCACCCTGCTCGGCCCGGCCACCCATGCGGTTGAGCTGCAGCATCGCCGCGACGCGGTCGGACTCCTTCAACCGGATGTGAGCGACGTTCCACAGCCGGGTGGTGCCCTCGGCGAAGGTGGCCATGGTCGACAGGACCGGCAGCAGGTCGGGGATCGGCTGGCAGTCGATGTCGAGCGGTCGCAGCGGGGAACCGTCGTGTTCGATGCGCACGAACCCGGTCTCCTCGTCGATCCGCATCGGGACGCCCATCGCCGTCGCGAGGTCGAGGAACTCGCTCTCCGGGTGGTCGGTCTCGGCGGTGGTGAAGGCCGTCATGCCGCGCAGGAGCAGGTTCGACTCGCGGATGCCGGCCGCGGCGATGCCGAACGCGGCGGAGCCGATGTCCGGCGGGATGACGTAGTCGTGCGGGGTGGCCTGCTGGTTCGCCGGGATCCGGTACTCGAGCCAGTCGTCGGAGACCTCGACCGACAGGCCGAACTCCCGCATCATCCGGACGGTCAGTTCGACGTAGGGCTGCTCGTTGAGCCGGTCGCCGGTGATGTGGATCCGGGTCTCCTGCTCGGCGAACGGGGCCACGAGGAGCAGGCCGGAGACCCACTGCGACAGGGTGCCGGCGATCGTGACGTCGCCGCCGCGGGGGCGCTTCGGCTGGACGGTCACGGGCGGGCAGTCGTTCGTCGCCTCGAGCTCGATGCCCATCTGGGTCAGCGAGGTCAGCAGCGCCTTGATGGGCCGGCGCTGGAAGTACTTCATGCCCACGAGCGTCATCGGCTCGTCGGCGAGCGACGCCAGACCGGTCATGAAGTAGAGCGTGGTGCCGGAGGACCCCATGTTCAGGATGCCGTCGGCGCCACGGGACCCGTGGTCGACGACGTCGGTGGCCTCGTACCGGCCGCCGAGCCCGGTGACGTGGTACTCGTCCCCGCGACGCTTCACGTCGACGCCGAGGGCGCGGAGCGTGCCGACGGTCCACTCGACCTGGCGGGTGGCGCTGATGCCGGAGACGATGCTCGTCCCCTTCGCCAGCGACGCGAGCACCAGCGCGCGGTGCGTGTGGTACTTCGAGACGGGGACGTCGAGTTCCCCGACGAGGGGTGCGGACGTGCCGCGCACGACCAACTGCATGCGTACCTCTTCCTGCTCTGTACATATCAACGGTACGCCCGGTGTGGAACTACTGTGAATCGGATCCGCACGACCAGAAGCCGCCGTCGTTGTGCGTGTCCGACAACCTTCCGGGCAGGATGTACAGCATGGACATCCGCTTCACCGAGTCCCCTCCGTCGACCATCGGCGTCGAGTGGGAGCTCCCGCTGGTCGATCTGTCGACCGGCGACCTCGCGCCCCGTGCCCCTGCCGTGATCGCGGCCGTGCACGAACGACTCGGCGACCGCGAGCGGGTGACCGAGGAACTCCTGACGAACACCGTCGAGGTCGTCTCCAGCGTGCACTCACGGGTCCGCGACGCCACGAGCGAGCTGTCCGGCATCATCGGCGAGGTCATCGACGCCGCCGAGCCGCTCGACGCCCAGGTCATGTGCTCCGGCACGCATCCGTTCGCCGTCTGGGACCAGCAGGAGATCACCCCGGACAGCGAGCACTACACGACCCTGATCGACCGGACGCGCTGGTGGGGTCGGCAGATGCTCATCTGGGGCGTCCACGTGCACGTCGGCATCGACGACCGCGACAAGGCCCTGCCGATCCTCGGCGCGATGCTCGCGTACGTCCCGCACCTGCAGGCCTTCACCGCATCGAGCCCCTTCTGGGCCGGCATCGACACCGGGTACGCCTCGAACCGGGCCCTCATGTTCCAGCAGCTCCCCACCGGTGGCCTGCCGCCCGCACTCGGTGCCTGGGCGAACTTCGAAGAGGTCGTGAGCGACCTCACGCACACCGGCGTCATCGACAGCGTGAAGGACCTGCGCTGGGACATCCGCCCGTCGCCGAAGTGGGGGACGCTCGAGAACCGGGTCTCCGACGGCATCTCGACCCTGCACGAGGTCGGCGCCGTGACCGCGCTCGTGCAGTGCCTGGTCACCGCGATGTCCGACCGGCTCGACGCCGGCGAGACCCTGCCGACGATGCAGCCGTGGTTCATCCGCGAGAACAAGTGGCGCGCCGCCCGCTACGGCATGGAGGCCGAGATCATCACGAACGCCGCCGGCGACGAGCGGCTCGTGACCGACGAGGTGCACGACCTGGTGCAGCGGCTCGACCCGGTGGCCGAGCGGCTCGGCTGCCAGCAGGAGCTGCACCACCTCGACACGATGATCGCGAACGGTGCGTCGTACCAGCGGCAGCTCCGGGTCGCGCAGGAGCACGGCGGTGACCTGCGCGAGGTCGTCCGGCACCTGGTCACGGAGTTCCGCGAGTCCCTGTAGCCCCGAGTCGTTCCGCGTAGCTGGTCGATCCGGGCGTAACTGGTCGTTTCTTTCGACCAGGTACGCCCGATTCCGCTTTCCATCGCGCCCGTTCTGGGAAAGAACGTCACGAGCCCGCCCCGCGCCTCCCGTCCGCGCCCACCCACCTGGTCGCTCCGGGCGTACCTGGTCGATCCGGGCGTACCGGGTCGTTTCTTTCGACCAGGTACGCCCGATTCCGCTTTCCATCGCGGCTGCTCTGGGAAGGAACGTCGCGACGTGCGCGCAGACGGACGGGAGGCCCGGTGCCAGCTGGCACCGGGCCTCCCGTCCGTCAGGGGATCGCGACTAGCGACCCAGGAACTTCTGCAGGCTCGCGAGCTCTTCCTCGGTCGGCGCCTTGCCGCCCTTGGCGGCACCGCCGAGGCCGAGGCCGGAGCCCTTCGGCGCCTGCTGCGGAGCGGCAGCGGTCCCGGCGGCGATCGCCGCACGCTTGGCCGGGTTGCCGACCTTCGACTTCTTCTTGCCGCCCTGCTGCTGCTTCTTGCCGCCGTGCATGCCCGGGATCGGACCCATGCCCGGCATCTGCGGCACGCCACCACGGGCGACGGTCTTCATCATCTTCGCGGCCTGCTCGAACCGGTTGACGAGGGCGTTGACCTCGGTGACCGTGGAGCCGGCACCCTTGGCGATGCGGAGTCGGCGCGAGCCGTTGAGGAGCTTCGGGAGTTCGCGCTCCTTGGGCGTCATCGACTGGATGATCGCCTCGGTGCGCACGATCTCGCGCTCGTCGAAGTTGTCGAGTGCCTCGCGCATGCCCTTGGCGCCCGGGAGCATGCCGAGCATGCCCTTGATCGAGCCAGCCTTGCGGAGCTGCTGCATCTGCTGCAGGAAGTCGTTCAGCGTGAACGAGTCGGACGCGATCTTCTCGGCGACCGCGCGGGCTTCGTCCTCGTCGAAGGCCGACTGGGCCTGCTCGATGAGCGACATGATGTCGCCGAGGTCGAGGATGCGGCTCGCCATGCGGTCCGGGTGGAACGGCTCGAAGTCGTCGAGGCCCTCACCCGTGGAGGCGAACATGATCGGGCGGCCGGTGACGCTGGCCACCGAGAGTGCCGCACCACCGCGGGCGTCGCCGTCGAGCTTCGACAGCACGACTCCGGTGAAGTCGACGCCTTCCTGGAACGCGCGGGCCGTGACGACGGCGTCCTGACCGATCATCGCGTCGATGACGAACAGGACCTCGTCGGGGTCGACGGCCTTGCGGATGTTCGCGGCCTGCTTCATCAGCTCGGCATCGACACCGAGACGACCGGCGGTGTCCACGATGACGGTGTCGTACTGCTGGTCGACCGCGGCCTTGATGGCGTTCTTGGCGACCTTGACCGGGTCACCGACGCCGTTGCCGGGCTCCGGCGCGAAGACGTGGACGCCGGCCTGCTCGCCGACGACCTGCAGCTGCTGCACGGCGTTCGGACGCTGGAGGTCGGCCGCGACGAGCATCGGGGTGTGGCCGTCCTTCTTGAGCCACTTGCCGAGCTTGCCGGCGAGGGTGGTCTTACCGGCACCCTGCAGACCCGCGAGCATGATGACCGTCGGCGGCTTCTTCGCGAACTCGAGGCGACGCTGCTGCCCGCCCAGGATGCCGACGAGTTCCTCGTTGACGATCTGGACGACCTGCTGCGCCGGGTTCAGCGCGCGGTTGACCTCGTCGGAGAGGGCACGCTCGCGCACGGAAGCGGTGAACGCCTTGACGACCTCGAGCGCGACGTCGGCGTCGAGGAGCGCCCGCCGGATCTCGCGGACGGTGCCGTCGACGTCGGACGGAGTCAGCCGACCCTTGCTCCGCAGATTGCGGAAGGTCTCGGTCAGCCGATCGGAGAGTGAACCGAATTGCGCCATGATCCGTCGATTCTACTGGTTCACGAGCAGGTTCCCTGATCCGGTGTCCGACGCTCGGTATCGTCGAGGCATGCGCGCCGTCCCAGAGGACCTCGACCCAGCGGTGGTCGCCGAGATCGACGGGCGGCTCGCGCGCCTGCAGTCCGACCTCGGTGTGACGATCCCCTGGGCGATCGAGAGCGGCAGTCGCGCCTGGGGCTTCCCGTCGCCCGACAGCGACTACGACTGCCGGTTCCTGTACGTGCGACGGTCCGACGACTACCTGTCGCTCTGGCCCAGCCGCGACGTCATCGAGACACCGCTGGACAAGGTGTTCGACGTCAACGGGTGGGACCTCGCGAAGACGGTCCGCCTCGCCGTGAACGGGAACGCGACGGTCGGCGAGTGGCTGCGCTCACCGATCGTGTACGCGGGTGACGAGGCCTTCCGCGACCGGCTCCTGGCGTTCGTCGCGAGCGTGGCCGACCGGGGGCGCATCGGCCGGCACTACCTGCACGTCGCCGCGCGGCAAACGAGCGCGAGATCACGCTGAAGCGGTTCTTCTACGTGCTCCGGACCGCGGCCTCGCTCCGGTGGCTGCGGGACCACCCGGAGAGCGCCATGCCACCGATGGACCTGCCGACGCTGCTCGCCGAGTCGACGGTCGAGCGTGCGGTGACGGAGGCGACGACGGAACTCATCGCGGTGAAGGAACGGACGCGCGAGCTCGGCGCCGGTACCCCACCCGAGGTCCTCGTCCGCTTCGTCGGCGCGGAACTCGACCTGGCGCGGCCGTTCGACGACCTGCCGCCCGAGAACACCTCGGTCGAGGCGTACGCCCGAGCGGATGCGTACTTCCTCGGCGAGCTCGACCGCCTGCGCTGACCACGACCGGACGGCGCGGAGCGGGGCGGTTGGCGCGGTGCGGCGCAGAACGGCTCAGCGGAGCACGACCCCCTCGGTGAGCTCGACCGGGGTGTCCAGCCCGACGTCGAGGACCACCGGCGCGGTCGACGGCAGGCGGTCAGCGGTCGGGAACCAGCGCCGCTCCGGCGGCACCAGGATGACGAGACCGTCGACGTTGCCGACCGCGGCGAAGCCCTCGCCTGCTGGGTTGGCGTAGGGCTCGAGTCCGGCGCGGCGCAGTGTCCCGACGGCACCGAGGACGTCGGGCACGGCGATGCCGACCTCGCTGACGGACAGAAGCGGAACAGCGGACGCGGGCCCGGACGCGGGTGTGGCCGCGGCGAGGTCCCGCCGCTCGATCAGCTCGAGCAGCTGCTGGTCCGGACCGTCGAAGTACACCGATCGCGAGTTCCAGTTCGGCGGGCCCTCGAACTCGTCACGGCCGTCGGCGTCGACCAGCACCGTCGCGATGCCGGCGATCCACTCGGCAGCCGCGGCGAACGTGCCCGTCGGGATCGTGATCGCGAGGTGCAGCGCACCGGTCATCCCCGGCAGCTCCCGGAACAGGAGCCGCGTCGACCCCACCACGACCTCGACCATTCCGTCGACGCGGTCGACCGGGCAGCCGAGCCGTTCCCAGAACCGGGCGGTGTCGTCGAGCGAGCGGGTGGCGAGCTGTGCCTGGCGGATGTCCATGTCCGCCATCCGAAGCCCTCAACCACGGTTCAGGTCAAGGTCGTCCACGTTGTTGTACTCCGTCCAGATACCGTCGTAGGCTCGCCAGCATGCCGGAACTCGAGATCGTGCGGCCTGCCGGGCTGCTCGACTACGCCGAGGGACTCGCGCTGCAGCGGGACCTCCACGCCGACGTCGTCGCCGGCCGCTCCCCCGGGGCCCTCGTGCTGTGCGAGCACCCGTCCGTGTACACCGCCGGCCGACGCACCGAGCGGTCCGACCTGCCGACGAACGGTGCCCCGGTGGTCGAGGTCGACCGCGGCGGACGCATCACCTGGCACGGCCCGGGGCAGCTCGTGGCCTACCCGATCGTCCCACTGGCCGTTCCGATCGACGTCGTGGCGTGGGTGCGTGACCTCGAGCAGGTCATCGTCGACGCTGCGGCCTCCGTGGGGGTGCACGCCGAGCGGGTCGACGGCCGGAGCGGCGCCTGGGTCCGCGGAGCGGACGGCACTCCACCCGCCAAGGTCGGCGCCATCGGGCTGCACGTCGCCGAGGGCGTGACGACCCACGGCATCGCGATCAACTGCGACAACGCACTCGACGCCTACGCCGCGATCGTGCCGTGCGGCATCGCCGACGCCGGCGTGACGACGCTGAGTGTCGCCGCCGGCCGGCCCGTCACCGTCGACGACCTCGCCGACACCGTGGTCGACCGCATCCGCGCTGCCGAACACGGCATGCGGACCGGCCACCGGATCGGCAGCGCCGCGCACAGCACCACGACCGCCCGCACCACGACGGCCCGCGTCACGACCGCCGACACCACGTCCCCCAGCACCGCGCCCGCACGACAGGAGACCCTCGTATGACCCTCGCCCCCGAAGGCCGCCGGATGCTCCGCGTCGAGGCCCGCAACGCCGAGACCCCGATCGAGACGAAGCCCGGGTGGATCAAGACCCGTGCCACCCAGGGCCCGGAGTTCCGCGAGCTGTCCGCCCTGGTCAAGGACAAGCAGCTGCACACCGTCTGCCAGGAGGCCGGCTGCCCGAACATCTTCGAGTGCTGGGAGGACCGCGAGGCCACGTTCCTGATCGGCGGCTCGCAGTGCACCCGCCGGTGCGACTTCTGCCAGATCGACACCGGCAAGCCCGAGCCGCTCGACCGCGACGAGCCCCGCCGGGTCGCCGACTCGGTCGTGTCCATGGGACTCAAGTACGCCACGGTGACCGGCGTCGCCCGCGACGACCTGCCCGACGGCGGGTCCTGGCTCTACGCCGAGACCATCCGCCAGATCCACGAGCACTCCCCCGGCACCGGCGTCGAGATCCTCGTGCCGGACTTCAACGGCCGCCCGGACCAGCTCGGCCAGGTGTTCGACGCCCGCCCTGAGGTCTTCGCCCACAACGTCGAGACCGTGCCGCGGATCTTCAAGCGGATCCGACCGGCGTTCACGTTCGAGCGCTCCCTCGACGTCATCACGCAGGGCCGCGACGCCGGGCTCGTCACGAAGTCGAACCTGATCCTCGGCATGGGCGAGGAGCGCATCGAGATCGAGGACGCCCTGCAACGCCTGTTCGACGCCGGCACGGACATCATCACGTTGACGCAGTACCTCCGCCCGTCGCCGCGGCACCTGCCGGTGGCGCGCTGGGTCAAGCCGGAGGAGTTCGTCGCGCTGCGTGAGGTCGCCGAGGAGATGGGCTTCGCCGGGGTCCTCGCCGGCCCGCTCGTCCGGTCGTCGTACCGCGCCGGACGCCTGTGGGCACGCGCCACGGTCGCGCGCGGCGGCTCGGTTCCCGAGCACCTGTCGCACCTGCTCGACGCGGCGCCGGGTCGCCAGGCCGTCTGAGTCTCGCGCGGAGCTGCGCGAGTTTCGCGCTCAGCGACAGTTCTCGCGCTCCGGAGCGCGAGAAGTGTCGCCCAGGCCGAGACTCGGCGCGCGCGGCCCGAGACTCGACCACGGACAGACGGGAGGCACGGTGCCAGCTGGCACCGTGCCTCCCGTTCGTCCATCCGCCCGTTCAGGGCGACGCGAGCGCTATGCGCGACCGCGGATGCTCCTGAGGAGCCAGCCGATGACGGCCAGGATGATGAGGACGATCCCGACCCACAGCAGGAACTTCAGCGCACCGACGAAGATGCCGCTGAAGAGCAGGACGAGGCCGACGATGATCGCGATGATCAGGAGTGCTGGCATTGAAAGGGCTCCTTCCGGTGTACCTGGACGATCCCTGTACTGCGGAGACAGTACCCGGAATCAGCCGACGAGGTTCTGCACGAACACGTGCGGGGTGAAACCGGTCAGGTCGTTGATGCCCTCGCCCTGCCCGATGAGCTTGATCGGGATGCCCGTCTTCTCCTGCACGCTGAGCACGAACCCGGCCTTCGCGGAGCCGTCGAGCTTGGTGATGACGAGGCCGGTGACCCCGGCGCCCTCGATGAACGCCTGCGCCTGGGCGAGGCCGTTCTGCCCGGTGGTCGCGTCGAGGACGAGCAGTACCTCGCTGATCTCGGTCTGCTTCTCGACGACGCGCTTGATCTTCGTGAGCTCGTCCATCAGGCCTGCCTTGGTGTGCAGGCGGCCGGCGGTGTCGATGACGACGATCTCGGTGTTGTCGCGGATCGCCTTCTCGACGGTCTGGTACGCCACCGAGGCCGGGTCCTGCCCGGGCTGCGAGGGGCGGACGACGTCGACGCCAGCGCGCTCGGCCCAGGTCGCGACCTGCTCGACCGCGGCAGCACGGAAGGTGTCGGCCGCACCGACGAGGACCGTGCGGTCGTAGGTCTTCAGGAACTTGGCGAACTTGCCGATCGTCGTGGTCTTGCCGACGCCGTTCACCCCGACGACGAGCACGACGGCGGGCCGCGCGCTGAGCTTGAGCGTGGTGTCGAGCTTCGACAGCCGTTCCTCGAGCACCTCACGCAGCATGCGCTGCAGGTCGGCCGGGTCGGTCGTGCCGTAACGGTCGACGCGCGCGTGCAGGTCCTCGATGATCGCCTCGGAGATGTCCGGACCGAAGTCGGCGCCGATCAGCGCGGTCTCGAGGTCCTCCCACGTGGTCTCGTCGATCGTCTTGCGCTGGAAGAGGCCGCGCAGCCGTGAGGACAGTGACCAGGAACTCGCCATGCTCCCAGCTTAGAGCGCGGCGCATGTCCGCTGTGCCCGGTATGCTCGGTCTCACGAAGGGGAGTATTCCCTCTCGGTGACCCCGTCAGTACGGCCCGGAACGATCCGGACCCGGGGCGCCGGTCGTGGTCGGTTGCAGCAGATCGCGGCGGAAGAGACCTTCAGGCCTCGGCGTACCCACGTGTCGTCCCTCGACATGCGCTCGTACGTCGCCTACCTGAAGGAAACCGTGGACGTCCCACTCTTCGTCTGGCTCCTCACCATCGCAGGCATCCTCGCCCTGCTGGTGTTCGACTTCTACTCGCACGTGCGCACCCCGCACGTGCCGCACATCCGCGAATCCGCGTTCTGGTCCGTGTTCTACATCGGACTCGCGATCCTGTTCGGCTTCGGCATCCTGGTCTTCGGCGGCGGACAGGCCGGCGGTGAGTACTTCGCCGGGTGGCTCACCGAGAAGGCGTTGTCGGTCGACAACCTGTTCGTCTTCCTCATCATCATGACGAGCTTCGCCGTGCCGAAGGAGTTCCAGCAGAAGGTCCTGCTGGTCGGCGTCGCGATCGCGCTCGTCGCCCGAGGCATCTTCATCGCCCTCGGCGTCACGATCATCGAGAACTTCTCGTGGGTGTTCTACCTGTTCGGTGCGCTGCTGTTCTGGCTCGCGTGGTCGCAGGCCCGCAGCGGCAACGACCACGGCGGCGACGAGGGCGACTCCCGCCTGATCCGCATCCTGAAGCGCATCATCCCGACGTCGGACCACTACGACGGCGACCGCCTGACCACCAAGGTCGACGGCAAGCGCCTGTTCACCCCGATGCTGCTCGTCATGGTCGCGATCGGTCTGACCGACGTGCTGTTCGCGCTCGACTCGATCCCCGCGATCTTCGGGCTGACCCAGGACGCCTTCATCGTGTTCACCGCGAACGCGTTCTCGCTGCTCGGGCTGCGGCAGCTGTACTTCCTGATCGCCGGACTGCTCGAGCGCCTGATCTACCTCGGCCAGGGCCTCGCGGTCATCCTCGGCTTCATCGGTGTGAAGCTCGTCTTCCACGCCATGCACGTCAACGAGCTGCCGTTCATCAACGGTGGCGAGCACATCGAGTGGGCGCCCGAGATCCCGATCTGGTTCTCGCTGGGCTTCATCCTGCTGACCATCGCGGTCGCGACGACCGCCTCGCTGGTCGTCTCGAAGAAGCGCCAGGAGCGCGGGCTCACCCCGACGGGCGAGCCGAAGGAGTCGGTCGCGGCCGACGCGGAGTAAGCGTCACGCCCTGGACGGGCGGCAACACGGACGGGAGGCACGGTGCCAGCTGGCACCGTGCCTCCCGTCTGTCCGTGGTCGCGGCCAGAGCCGCGAAAGCGACAGATCTCGTCGCGGGCCCACGATCCTCTCCATGAAAGCGACAGATTGCCGCGAACTGTTGGCGGAGATCTGTCGCTTTCGCGGCGCGCGACTGCAGCCAGCCGGCCGGCCGGCTACGCGACCGCGTCGGCGGGCTCGCGCTTCTGCACCCGCTGCCCGACGACGGCGGACACGCCGTCCTGCCGCATCGACACCCCGTACAGGGCGTCGGCGATCTCCATCGTGCGCTTCTGGTGCGTGATGACGATGAGCTGCGACGACTCGCGGAGCCGCTCGAACACCGTCAGCAGGCGGCCGAGGTTGGCGTCGTCGAGGGCGGCCTCGACCTCGTCCATGATGTAGAACGGCGACGGCCTGGCGGTGAAGATCGCGACGAGCAGCGCCACTGCGGCCAGGGACCGCTCGCCGCCGGACAGCAGCGTCAGGCGGTCGATCTTCTTGCCGGCGGGCTTCACCTGCACGTCGATCCCGGTGCCGAGCAGGTCGGTCGGGTCGGTGAGGTTGATCGAGCCGGAGCCGCCCGGGAACAGGATCGGGAAGATGACGTCGAAGGCGTCCTTCGTGTCGTTGAACGCGGACTCGAAGATCGTCTGCATCTTCGTGTCGAGCTCGTCGATGATCGTCATCAGGTCGGTGCGGGTCTTCTGCAGGTCCTCGAGCTGCTCGGCGAGGAACGCGTGCCGCTGCTCCAGCGCCTGGAACTCCTCGAGCGCGAGCGGGTTCACCTTGCCGAGCCGGCCGAGGTCGCGTTCGGCGGCCTGCAGGCGGCGCTCCTGCTCGGCGCGGACGTACGGCACGGTCTCGACGTCGGCGGGGTCGACCTCGTCGGTGACGTCGAACTCGGGCAGGGCGGGGCCGCCGGGCAGGGTCGATTCGGCGTCGACGAGCGCCACCGTGTCGTCGCCGGGGCTGGTGTCGAGGTCCGCCGTGCCGTCGTCGGGTGCAGTGTCGGTGTCGGCATCGCCGACCGGCGCCGTGTCGCCGTCCGCCGGCACCGTGTCGCCCTCCGCCGGCTCGTCGAGGCCCGCCGCGGCAGCCGCCGCGCGCTCGGCGTCGCGGTGCTTCCGCGCGAGCACCCGCGGGTCCACCAGCACGTCGACCGGCACCGGCACGGTCGGCCCGTACTCGGTGACGAGCACGGCCTCGGTCAGCCCGAGGTCGCTCAGCGCCCGGTCGAGCACGCCCGACACGTGCAGCTTCTTCTCGTAGATCTCCATCTCGAGCGAGTGCACGCCGTCGGTGATCGTCTGCAGCCGGTCGCGGAGCTCGCGCTCCTCGTTCCGGATCGCCTGCAGTTCGGTGTTGCGCTTCGACCGTTCGGACTCCTCGGTCGCGAGCTGCACGCGCGCCTCGGCCAGCGACCGGTCGACGGCGCCCAGCACGCCCGGCAGGTCGGCGAGGACGGCTTCGGCGGTCTCGATCTGCCCGCGGCGGATCACCGCACGGCGCGCTGCTTCCTCTGCCGCCGCGCGCTCGGCCTCGAGTTGCCGTTCGAGCTGGTCGGCGCGGTGCCGTTCGGCGCGGACACGCTCGCGCACGGTCTGCACCTGGATGCGCTGCTCGACCTCGGCGGCGCGTGCGGCCTCGAGTGCGTCCTGCAGGCCCGGACGCTCGGAGGCATCGACGACGGGACGCTCCTGCTCGGTGAACGCGCGGTGCGCCGTCTCGGCCTCTGCCAGGGCGGCGTCGACGAGCTCGACGGCGCCGTCGGTCTCGGCGAGGGCGGCACGCAGGCGCTCCACCTCGGCCGCTGCGTTCTCGGCCTTCGCCCGCGTCGAGGCGCTGGCCCGGTCGTACTCGGCCGTCGCCTTCGCGTGCGCGCGCGATGCCGCGTCGGCCTCGTCCGCACGGCGGCGTGCGTCCTCGACGGCGGTGCGTGCTGCCTGGAGGCCCGTGGCCGCGTCCTCGGCGTCCGCCCTGATGGCGTCGCGTCGCGTCGCGGCGTCGTCGCGCTCCGCGACGAGCTCGATCCGCGAGGTCACGCGTTCCCCGCCGCCGGTGACGCGGGTGGCGCGCACGAGGTCACCGGACCGGGTGACGACCGTCGCGTGCGGGGCGGCGGCGAGCACGGCCTCCAGGTCGAGCGTGTCCGCGTTCGCGCCTTGGCCGTCGGCAGTCTCCGCGATCAGGGTGTTCCGCAGGATCGCGGTGATCGCCGGCGGGCCCTGCACCAGGTCGAGGGCGCGGCGGACGCCGGCCGGCAGCGTGTCCGGCAGGTCCGTGGGGACGACCTCGGCATCCGCGACGACGACGTCGATGCGTCCGATGTCCGCGGAGCGGGCGTGGTCGACGGCGTCGAGCGCGACCGCGCGGTCGTCCGCGAGGACGGCGTCCGCGAGCCCGTCGAGCGCGACGGCGACGGCGCCCTCGAACCCGGGCGTCACCGTGAGCGCGTCGGCCAGGCGCCCGACGATGCCCGCACGTCCGGCGTCGATGAGCGCCTGCGAACCGTCGCGGACGTCGATCGACATGCCGAGCGCCGCGACCCGCGCGTCGAGCGCGTCCCGCTCGCGCTCGAGGGCGTGCAGTCGGTCGCGCTGCTCGTCGCGGGCGGCCTGCGCGGTCTCCAGCTGGGCACGAGCCGCCTGGAGCGTGGCGGCGAGGGCCTCGTCGTCGACGCCCTCGGACGGATCGGTGCCGAGTTCGGCGAGGGCCGCGGTCGCACGCTCGGCGCGTTCGCCCGCCTCGGCGAGGGCCCGCTGGCGACGCTCACGGTCCGCCACCGTGGACCCGCGCTTCGACCGGGCCACGTCGACGGCGTTCGCCAGCCGCTGCGCCTCGAGGTCGTGCTGCGAGACGCGGGCGGCCTGCGCGGCGATTCGTTCGTCGAGGGCGTCGAGCGCGTCACGGGCGGCCTGCACCGCACGGGCGGTCTCGGCGGAACCGCCCTGCATCTCGTCGGCACGGGCGGCGAGCCGATCGGCCTCGGCACGGACACCGGCCACCCGCTCCGGGGTGATCGAGGGGCCCTGCTGCGGGGCGTCGGCCTGCTGCGCCAGGAACATCAGCCGCTGGTTCGCCAGGCTGGACAGCCCGCGCAGGCGCTCCTGCACGCTCTCCAGGCGGTGCACCACGGTCCGGGCGCGATCGACGTCATCGCCGACCATGCTCTGCTCGACGTGCTGCTGGCGGACCCGGGTCTGGTCGAGTCGCTCGGTCAGGACGATGCGCTCGGACTTGCGGCCCGCCTCGACCTCCTGGTGGTCGTGCAGTTCGCGGCGCAGCCGGACGACGTCGTCGGCGAGGATGCGGGCCTTGGCGTCCCGCGCGACGGCGGCGACGGACTGGGCCTTGCGCGCGACCTCGGCCTGGCGTCCGAGCGGCTTCAGCTGGCGCCGGATCTCGCCCGCGAGGTCGGACAGGCGGGTCAGGTTCGTCTGCATCGCGTCGAGCTTCCGGAGGGTCTTCTCCTTGCGGCGACGGTGCTTCAGGATGCCGGCGGCTTCCTCGATGAAGCCGCGGCGGTCCTCCGGGGTGGCGTGCAGGACCTTGTCGAGCTGCCCCTGCCCGACGATGACGTGCATCTCGCGGCCGAGGCCGGTGTCACTCAGGAGCTCCTGCACGTCGAGCAGCCGGCAGTTCTCGCCGTTGATGGCGTACTCGCTGCCGCCGTTGCGGAACAGCGTGCGCGCGATCGTCACCTCGGAGTAGTCGATCGGCAGCAGCCCGTCGGTGTTGTCGATCGTCAGCAGCACCTGGGCGCGGCCGAGCGGCCCGCGGGTCGAGGTGCCCGCGAAGATGACGTCCTCCATCTTGCCGCCGCGCAGGGTCTTCGCCCCCTGCTCCCCCATCACCCAGGCCAGGGCGTCGACGACGTTGGACTTGCCCGAGCCGTTCGGGCCGACGATGCACGTGACGCCCGGCTCGAACGCGAACGTCGTCGGCTGCGCGAAGGACTTGAACCCCTTGATGGTCAGGCTCTTCAAGTACATGCGGTCTCCGGGTGTGCTCACGCGTGCTGCGGCGGGGCCGCTGCTGGGCTGTGCTGCTGGGCGTCAGGCTAACGCGTGTGGGCGCGGGGACGCGGTTGGCACACGGGGCAGATGTGGCTCGACCGGTTCATGAAGGCCTCGCGCACGATCGTCGTGCCGCAGCGGGGGCAGGGCTTCCCCTGCTGTCCGTACACGTTCAGCCGCTGCGAGAAGTACCCGGACTGCCCGTTGACGTTGACGTACTGGGCGTCGAAGCTCGTCCCGCCGTCCTCCAGCGCACGCCGGAGGACACTGCGCACCTCGTGGAGCAGGCGTGCGAGGTCGGCACGGGTCAGCCGCTCGGCCGGTCGGTCGTAGTGCAGCTTCGCAGCCCAGAGGGACTCGTCGGCGTAGATGTTCCCGATGCCGCTCACGACGCCCTGGTCGAGCAGGATCCGCTTGATGCCGCTCGAACGCTTCCGGGCGATGGCGGTGAAGCGGTCGTCGTCGAACGCGGGGTCGAGCGGGTCGCGGGCGATGTGCGACACCTGCTGCGGCACGCTCCGGCGCCACACGGCGTCGGGGTCCGATGCGTCGACGTGCCCGGCGAACCCGGCGGGGGCGCCGTCCACCGTCGGCACCATCGCGTCGATCGCCATCGAGCCGAAGGTGCGCTGGTCGACGAACTCGAGCTCGACCGCGGGTTCGGCGATGCCGTCGCGGTCGGTGCCTGCGGGTTGCACGTCGATGAGGATGCGGCGGTGCTTCGCCGCCGGTCGATCGCGGCCGAGCAGGATCTGACCGCTCATGCCGAGGTGGGCGACGAGCGCTTCGGGCCGGTCGCCCTCGTGCTCGGGCTGCAACGGCATCCAGAGGAACTTGCCCCGACGGACCGCTGCGGCGATGGTGCGACCGGTCAGGCGGTCGGCGAAGTCCTCGGCCGGGCCGTCGTGCCGGGTGAGCGCTCGCTCGTCCAGGACGTCGACGTGCAGCACCCGAGCGCCGCTGACCGCGGGTTCGAGGCCGGCGCGGACGACCTCGACCTCGGGGAGTTCGGGCACGCGGTCAGGCCGCTCGGCCGGACAGCCGGGTCCAGGCGTCGAGCGCCGCGGACATCTCGGCGGCCTTCTTGCTCGAGCCGGTGCCGACGGCGATGTCCTCGCCCTGCAGGACGACGGTCGCGCTGAAGGTCTTGTCGTGGTCCGGGCCGGTCTCGGTGACGCGGTAGGCCGGGTTGCCGAGCGACAGGCTCGCCGCGAGCTCCTGCAGGCTCGTCTTCGGGTCCATCGCGGCGCCGAAGCGATCAGGGTCGATCATCAGCGGCTCGACCAGGCGGAGCACCAGGTCGGTCGCCGGGTCGGGGCCCGCGGACAGGTAGGTGGCACCGATGACGGCTTCGACGGTGTCGGCGAGGATCGACGACTTGTCGCGGCCGCCGGTCTGTTCCTCGCCCTTGCCGAGGCGCAGGTACTGGCCGAGCCCGATCATCCGGGCGATCTCGGCCAGCGCGACCGTCGACACCAGACTGGCGCGACGCTTCGCGAGGTCACCCTCGTCGAGGTCGGGGAAGGACCGGTAGAGCTTCACGGTCACGGCCTGGCCGAGGATCGAGTCGCCGAGGAACTCGAGGCGCTCGTTGTGCTTGATGCCCCCGTGCTCGTACGCGTAAGAGCGGTGCGTCAGGGCGAGCTGGAGCAGCTCGAGGTCGATGTCGACCCCGAGCTGGCCCTGCAGACGAACGACGTCCGGCCCAACGGGGCGGGACCCCGTGGCGCCGGACGTCGTCGTCATGCGTTCGGTCCGATCAGACGTCAGCGACCTTGCGGCCCTTGTACTCCATGTACAGGGGGGTGCCGGCCGAGTCCTCGACGACCTTCGCGCGGTGCGGGAGGCTGTAGGTGACCTGACCGTTCTCGATCGTCTTGACGAGCTGGATCGGCGTGGCCTTCCACTGCGAACGACGGGCGTGCGTGTTCGCACGGGACTGCTTGCGCTTGGGAACGGCCATGGTGAATCTCTTTCGGTTGGTCGGTGGTCGGTACGGGGGCTGGCGGTGTCGGGGCCTACTCGGCCTCGGCCCGCTCCTCGCCCTCGGTGGTCTTCGTGTCGGTGGTGTCGCCGTGGGCGGCACGCTCGGCTGCTTCGAGCTGGATGCCGGTCAGGGCTGCCCAGCGCGGGTCCAGGGTCTCGTGAACGGGCTGCTCATCGAGGTCGGCCAGTCGCTCGCCCGTCACCGGGTCGAGGCCTGGGCAGTCCGGTCGGCAGACCGGCTGGAACGGCAGCGCCAGCACCACCGCATCTCGAACGACCTGTTCGCAGTCCACGTGGTCATCGCGAACGAAGAAGTCGAAATCCTCCGAGGCATCATACGCGAACAGCTCGGCGAAATCGACCTCGACGGGTTCGCTGATGTCGATGAGGCAGCGCGAGCACTCCCCCGTCGCGTCGGCCGAGGCGTGACCGGACACGAGGACACCCTCGTGCAGGCCCTCGAGCCGCAGGTCGATGCGCAGCGGAGCACCTTCGCGCACCGCGATCACACCGGCTCCCAGCGCGTCCGGCACCACGATGTCGAGCGAGTGCTCGCGCATCTCGCCCGGACGGTGCGCCAGGTCGCGCACGCGCAGGGCGTAGGGGCTGTTCACGTGGGAAGACACGATCGTCAACCCTAGCGTGAACGCAGCCGAGAGTCGAGGCAGGCGGGGGTGTGTCCGCGCGTCGGCCGGCCGTGCCTCCGGCTCGGCGCGCGGCTCAGCGCACGGCTCAGCGTGCGGCGAGGGCTACCGCCACGGCCTTCGGCACGTAGGGGGTGACGTCGCCGCCGAGCGTCGACACCTGGCGGATGAGCGAGCTCGACACGTGGGAGCGCGAGGCGTCGGGCAGCAGGAACACGGTCTCGACGTCGGCGAGGTGCCGGTTCATGATCGCCATCGGGGTCTCGTAGGCGACGTCCTCGCCCGACCGCACGCCCTTGACGAGCACCTTCGCCCCGACCTGCCGGCAGTAGTCGACCAGGAGCCCGGAGGTCCACTCCCCGACCCGGACCGTTCCCGGCGTGCCGACCTCGGCCAGGGACTCCTCGATGAGCCGGACGCGGTCGACCGCCTCGAACATCGCGGGCTTCTTGTCCGGGTTGTGCACCACGAGCACGTGCACCTCGTCGAACAGCCCGGCAGCTCGACCGATGACGTCGAGGTGCCCGAGCGTGACGGGGTCGAAGGAACCGGGGACCACCGCGATCTGCGCCATGGCAGCGACGATACCGGTCCGTGCCAGGGCGTCCGGCTCCGGGTCAGTTCTTGCCGAGGAACGCCGCGTCGGACTCGTCGAGGCGGCGTGCCAGTGCCTCGCGCAGGGCCGGGGACCCGTCGAGCTCGGGATCGGGTTCGAGGACCCGCTCGGCTTCGCCACGGGCGTCCACGATGAGGTCGGCGTGCTCGACCACGCGCAGCAGGTTCAGCGACGACCGGCCGCCCGACTGCCGCTCGCCGAGCACGTCGCCCTCGCGCCGGAGCTCGAGGTCGACCCGGGCGAGCTCGAAGCCGTCGTCCGAGGCGGACACCGCGTCGACGCGTTCCCGCGAGGTGGTCTCGAGCTCGGCGGTGGTGACGAGCAGGCAGACGCCCGCCCACTGCCCACGGCCGATGCGGCCGCGCAGCTGGTGCAGCTGGGAGACGCCGAAGCGATCGGCGTCGAGCACGGCCATCATCGCGGCGTTCGGCACGTCGACACCGACCTCGATCACGGTCGTGGCGACGAGGACGTCCAGGTCGCCGGCGGCGAAGGACGTCATCACGCGGTCCTTCTCCTCCGCCGTCATCCGGCCGTGCAGCACCGCGATCCTTCGGCCTTCGAGCACGGGCATCGTGCGCATCCGCTCGGCGGTGGCGAGCACGGTCGCCGGGGCGCGCTTGGGGGCGTCGTCCTCGGACTCGGCGGGCGCGGGTTCGCCGTCGTCCTCGGCGTGGGCGTCGTCGATGGCGGGGCAGACCACGAAGGCCTGACGCCCCTTGTCGAGCTCCTCCGCCATCCGGGACCAGATGCGGGACTCCCACCCGGGGCGCTCCGCCAGCGGGACCGTGAAGGTCTCGACGCCGGCACGACCGGAGGGCAGCCCGGTGATCGTCGAGACGTCGAGGTCGCCGAACACCGTCATCGCGACGGTGCGTGGGATCGGCGTGGCGGTGAGCACCAGGACGTGCGGCGGGGTGGCGCCCTTGGTCCGGAGCGCTTCACGTTGCTCGACGCCGAAGCGGTGCTGCTCGTCGACGACCACGAGCCCGAGTTCGGCGAAGTCGACGCGGTCGCCGAGCAGGGCGTGGGTGCCGACCACGAGCCGCGAGCTGCCCGACGCCGCGGCGAGCAGGGCCCGTCGGCGTTCGTCGGTGGACTGCGACCCGGTCAGGATCACCGGGCGGAGCTCGGCCGCCAGGTCCGGTCCGAGGAACTTCACGATGGACCGCAGGTGCTGCGCGGCCAGCACCTCGGTCGGGGCGATGAGGGCGGACTGCCCACCGGACTCGGCCACCGTGAGCATGGCGCGGATGGCCACGAGGGTCTTGCCGGAGCCGACCTCGCCCTGCACCAGCCGGTGCATCGGCCAGGTGCGGGCGATGTCGGTGTCGATCTCGGCACCGACGGCACGCTGGTCGTCGGTCAGGGTGAACGGCAGGGTGGCGTCGAACCGCTCGAGGATGCCACCGGGAGCCGCCACCCGCGGGGTCGCCGCGGTGCGTCGGGCTCGGATCCGGCGCTGCACCAGGGCGGTCTGCAGCACGAACGCCTCGCGGTAGCGCAGGGCGTCCTGCGCGCGCTTGAAGTCCGCGACCTTCTCGGGGCGGTGGAGCAGCTCGAGCGCCCGGCGGAACGGGACGAGGTCGAGCCGGCTGCGCGCCGAGGCCGGCACCGGGTCGGGCAGGTCCGACAGGGTGTCGAGCACGATCCCCATCGACTTCGCGATCTGCCACGAGGTGAGCGACGCCGTCGCCGGGTAGATCGGGATCGGCTGCCGCGACCACCGGATCGCTTCGTCCGAACCCGGGTCGGCCGTGGCACGCGGGTCGTCGGGGTCGAAGAGCTCGTAGTCCGGGTGGGCGAGCTGGCGGGCACCGCGGTAGTCGCTGACCTTGCCGGAGAAGATGCCGCGGGCACCGGGCACCAGGTCCTTGGTGCGCCAGCCCTGGTTGAAGAACGTCAGGGTGAGCAGCCCCTTGCCGTCGCCGATCTTGGCTTCGAGGATCGATCCGCGGCGGGCACGCATCGTGCGCTCGCGGACGTCGACCACCTCGGCCACGATGGTGACCGGCTCGCCGATCGCCAGGGAGTCGAGCGCCGTCAGGGCCCCGCGCTCGGCGTAGCGCCGGGGTGCGTGCTCGAGGAACTCCCCCACCGTGCGGTGGCCGAACGCCTTCTGGATCGCGGACGCGGTCCGACCACCGAGCACGTTCGCGAGCCGCGCGTCGAGGGGCGCCGGACCGAGGTCGGGCGCGGCCGGCGCAGCGGGGGTTCCGGTGGTGACCACGGACACCACGGTACCGGGCACGACCGACGTGCCACGTGCCTCCCGTCCGGCCTGTGGACGACGCCGCCGGCCGATACGGTGGCTGCATGACCCGCATCATCGCCGGCGCCGCCGGCAACACGACGCTCCGTGTGCCGAAGTCCGGCACGCGGCCGACGAGCGACCGGGTGCGCGAAGCGCTGTTCTCGTCGCTCGAGGCCCGTGGACTCGTCGACGACACCTCCGTCGCGGACCTCTACGCCGGCACCGGTGCCCTCGGGCTCGAAGCGGCGTCGCGCGGTGCGGTCGAGGTCGTGCTGGTCGACCGCGCGTCGGCCGCGGCGCAGGCGTGCCGGGCGAACGCGAAGGCCGTGCAGCAGCGGATTCCCGGGGTGCGGATCGACGTGCAGCCGCAGCCGGTGCTCGGGTACCTGCGCGGGACGGTGCGCACGTTCGACCTGGTGTTCATCGACCCGCCCTACGACGTGACCGAGCACGAGATCGCCGAGGTGCTCGAGACGCTCGTGCCGCGGTTGACGGCCGGTGCCGTGGTGGTCGTCGAGCGGAGCAAGCGCTCCGCCGAACCGACGTGGCCCGCCGGGCTCGAGCCGTTCAGCAAGCGCAGCTACGGCGAGACCGTGGCGTGGGAGGCGGTGGCTGCCGCGTCCTGAGCCGCGCGGATCTCGGGGCGTGGGCGCGTTTCGCGACGATCCACGAGTCGATCGACGCGTGCCGTGTCGCAAGGTGCGCATGCATCGGATGCGTGCGCAACTTCCGACAGGACACCAGGTGATCGACGCGTGTTCCGTCGACAGATGCGCGCGCACTGACCGGGAGGCCCGGCTCGGCTCCGCCACGTTGCCGCCGTCCGACGTCGGGCCGGGCGGGTCAGCCGGCGGCGCCGTCCCAGTCGGCGTAGGGGTCCCAGCCGGTCGTCGGCACCGGAGACCCGGCGCGCAGCAGGTCCGCGTCGCCGCGGTCGCGCACGACACCGATGCGGCGGAAGCCACCCGGCAGCGCAGCCTCGGCGGGGAAGGTCGCGAGTAGGCCGTGGTCCTCGCCGCCGTGCAGCGCGACCTCGTCGAGCGGGGCGTCGGCATCGAGGTCGAGCGTCACCCGGCTCGCACGGGCGAGCCGTCCGGCGTCGATCGCCAGGCCGTCGGACAGGTCGAGCATCGCCGTCGCCCCGGCCGCGGCGGCGAGGGGCCCGTCGCCGATCGGGGGCACGGGGCGGCGCTGGCGGCCGACGTCGGGATCGTCGTCCGCACCGCTCGCCACCGTCGCTGCACGGTCCGGTTCGCCCTGCGCGTCCACGCCGTCACGGAAGAGCCGCGCGAGCCCGCGGGCAGCACGGCCGAGTTCGCCGGAGACCGCCACGACGTCCCCCGCACGAGCCCCTGACCGGAGCACCGGGGCGCGACCACCGAGGTCGCCGAACGCCGTCACCGCCACCGTGAAGGTCGCCGAGGTGGAGAGGTCGCCGCCGACCACACCGCATCCGGGCGCGAGGGCGTCGACAGCGAGGCGGAACCCGTCCGCGATGCCCTCGAGCACCGCCACGGGGGTGTCCTGCGGTGCGGCGAGGGCGATGACGAGGCCACTCGGCACCGCGCCCATCGCCGCGACGTCCGACAGGTTCGTCGCGGCGGCCTTCCAGCCGACGTCCTCGGGCGAGGACCACGCCCACCGGAAGTCCGGGCCGTGCACCATCATGTCCGTCGTCACGACGAACCGGCCGTCGGGGGCGGCGACCACGGCGCAGTCGTCCCCGGGCCCCACGAGCGGCGAGCCCGTCGGCAGCCGGCTCGTGATCCGGTCGAGGACGACCAGCTCACCGAGCTCCCCCACGGTCGGTCCGGCCCAGGCGTCGTACGTCGCGTCCACACGAGAACGGTAGCCTGGACCGCGATGGACACCGCGCGCCGCACCCCTCGCACCCTCGCGATCGCGGGGGTCGTGATCGCCCTCGCGGCAGGGCTGACCGGGTGCACCAACTCCGTCGGCATGAGCGCGGCACCCTCCGCGAACGCGGCGGCGTGCGCGGCCGCACAGGTGCGGTTGCCCGCGACCGTCGACTCGACGTACGACCTGCGGAACACCAACGCGCAGTCCACCGCGGCCTGGGGCGACCCGGAGGCCGCGCTCTACCACTGCGGCGTGGCCGTGCCCACCGTGTCCGACCTGCCGTGCTTCACGCTCGGGTCGGTCGACTGGATCCGCGACGACCGCGGCAAGCAGATCGTCTACACGACGTTCGGACGGTCCCCCGCGGTGCAGGTCGTCGTCGACACGTCGAAGACCGGCAGCGCGGTGCTGCAGGACATCGCGACGGCGGTGTCGACGCTGCCGGAGGACGGGCACAAGTGCCTGGACCCGTCCGACGTGCAGGGCTGACGCGGGCCGACCCCGTCGCCCCGCCCAGCGTCACCGGACGGCGGCGCGCCCCAGCTCGATGAGCTCGGTGACCAGCTCGCCGTAGGACACACCGGATGCCGCCCAGCAGCGCGGGTACATCGACAGCGGGGTGAACCCGGGCATCGTGTTGACCTCGTTCACGACGAAGCCGTCGTCGGTCAGGAAGCAGTCGACGCGGGCGAGCCCGGAACCACCGATGGCCTCGAACGCACGAGCACCGATCGACCGGATCTCGTCGGTCTGCGCCTCGGTGAGCGGCGCCGGGCACAGCAGGGACTCATCGCCACCGAGGTACTTCGACGCGAAGTCGTAGAAGCCGTCCTCGGCCACGACGATCTCGCCGGGCAGGCTCGTGCGCGGCGCACCGTCACGGCCCTCGAGCACGGCGACCTCGACCTCGCGGCCGACGACGCGGGGTTCGACGATCACCTTGGAGTCGTGCTCGAACGCCAGGTCCATCGCGGCGCCGAGCTCGTCGGGCCCGTCGACGCGCGAGACGCCCATGCTCGACCCGGCGCGTGCCGGCTTCACGAACAGCGGCCAGCCGTGCGCCGCGATCGCCTCGGCGACGTCGACCGGGGCGGCCGCCCATTCACGGCGGAGCACGGTCGTCCAGGGAGCGACCCGCAGACCGGCGTGCTCGAGGACGGCCTTCGCGACGTGCTTGTCCATCGCCAGGGCGCTCGCGAGCACGCCGTCACCGACGTACGGCAGACCAGCGATCTCGAGGAGGCCCTGGATCGTGCCGTCCTCGCCGAACGGACCGTGCAGGATCGGGAACACCACGTCGACGGCGACGGTCGTGACCGAGCCGTCCGGGTGCGAGACGACGAGTTCGTTCGTCGCCGGCGACGTCGGGAACGCCACGCGCGTGCCGTTGTCGGGCACGGTCGGCAGGGAGCCGTCGCGGATCGCCCACTGCGAGGGGTCGTCGGACTGCAGCGTGAACGCGCCGTCCTTCGTGATGCCGATCGGGACGATCTGGTACTCGGTGCGGTCGACGACGTCCATGATGCCGCCGGCGGTCACGCAGCTGATCTCGTGCTCGCTCGAGCGCCCGCCGAACAGGACGGCGACGGTGGTCGTGGGAACGTCGGTTCCCTCGGGGATCGTGGGCACGGGAGTCCCTTCGTGACTCGGTGCGGGACCGGTCACTCGCCCTGGGGCTCGTCGGTCTCGGTGAGGTGCGGCGCGATGTTGCGCGGATCGAGCCTACCGGCGAGGACCTCGCCGACCTGGCTGACGATGGGCATGTCGACGCCGTTCGCGGCGGCGAGCTCGAGGATCGGTGCGACGGACGCCAGGCCCTCGGCGGTCTGGTTCATCTGCCGCACGACCTCGTCGAACCGGTACCCCTGCCCGAGCAGGCGCCCGGCGGTGTTGTTCCGGGACAGCGGCGACTGGCAGGTGGCGATGAGGTCGCCGAGGCCCGCGAGGCCCGACAGGGTCGACGGCTGCGCGCCGAGCGACACCGCGAACTCGGTCATCTCGGCGAGCCCACGGGTGATGATCGACGCCTTGGTGTTCTCGCCGTAGCCGACGCCGTCGACGATGCCGATCGCCACGGCGATGAGGTTCTTCAGCACGCCGCCGAACTCGGTGCCGATGACGTCGGTGTTGATGAACGACCGGAAGTACGGGTTCGTCGCGACGGCGGCGACAGCGGTCGCGGTCTCCACGCTCGACGACGACACCACGGCGGCGGTCGGCTGCCGGCGGGCGATCTCGAGCGCCAGGTTCGGTCCGCTCGCGACGGCGATGCGGTCCTGGTCGATGCCGAGCCCCTGGAGCAGGACCTCGCTCATCCGCAGGCCGGTGCTCTTCTCGACGCCCTTCATCAGGCTGACGACGGGGACACCGGCGGGCAGGAGCTCGCGGATCGCGTCGAGGTTCGAGCGCAGCGTCTGCGACGGCACCGACACGTACACCTGGGTGGCGCCGTCGAGCACCTGCTCGAGCGACGTCGACGCCGTGAGGGTGCGGGGCAGGTTGATGCCGGGCAGGTAGTCGGAGTTCCGCTTCGTCTCGGTGATCTCGCGGGCGACCTCGGGACGCCGGGCCCACACGACCGTGGAGGCACCGCCCTCGGCGAGCACCTTCGCGAACGTGGTGCCCCAGCTGCCGGCACCGATGACCGCCACGCGGGGCTTGTCGGTCGACTGCATCACCACCCGGATCGCGGCGGTGTCGAAGGCACCCGGCGCTGCGGCGACGGGGTCGGGACGATCGTCGTGCGGGCGGAGGTCACTCAAACCGGCCGGTCTCCTTCTGGTTGTTCGCCGCCGGGTCCCAGCGGGTCGTCGGGGCCTGCTCGCCACGGAGCTGCTCGAGCAGCGACGTGATGCGCTGCATGAGCAGCTCGGTGGCCTCGATCAGCATCTGCTGGTCGATCGGCCGGCCACGGTAGGCGGACAGGTCGACGGGGGCGCCGACGATGACGTCCACGCGCGACCGCGGGAACAGGCGGAGCTTGTTGGAGTAGCGCGCCATGATGCCCTGCGTGCCCCAGTGGGCCATCGGGATCAACGGCACGTCGTTCTCGAGCGCGATGCGGACGGCACCGGTCTTGCCGCGCATCGGCCACAGGTCGGGGTCGCGGGTGAGCGTGCCCTCGGGGTAGACGATGATCGCCCCACCCTGCTCGATGAGGGACCGCCCGCCGCCGAGCGGGTCGCTCAACCGGGTGCGGCCGGAGCGCTCGACCGGGATCTGGCCCATGCCGGACATGAGCTTGCCGAAGACGGGCACCTTGAACAGCGACGCCTTGGCCAGGAACCGTGGGGCCCGCCGACTGATGTAGACGGCGGTGCCCACGACCAGCGGGTCGATGTTCGTGAAGTGGTTCGGGGCGAGCACGAAGGCACCGTCTGCCGGCAGGCGGTTCGGGCCGTACCAGTGGTAGTTCGACGAGAACCGGAACGTCGGGATGACGAACGACGCCACGATGCGGAACGCGGGGTTGAGCTCCCCACGCTTCCAGCGCCGTCCACGCACCGGCAGGCCGGTCGCGACCTGCACGGCGGACGCACCACGGGCCTCCCGGCCATCGCCCTGGCGCGACGGGCCGTCACCAGGACGCGACGGACCGTCACCCGGCTGCGGAACCGACACCGCGACTAACCCGCGAAGTCGAAGTCGGCGCCCAGCTTCCGCAGCTTCGGGATGAAGTGCTCGTAGCCGCGGCTGATGATGCCGACGTTGGTGATGTGGGACTCGCCGTCGGCGGTCAGGGCCGCGATGAGGTGGCTGAAGCCACCGCGGAGGTCGGGGACCCGGACGTTCGCCGCGTGCAGCGTCGTCGGACCGGTGATGACCGCGGCCTGCTCGAACGGGCGACGGGCGACACGGCGGTCGTGCCCGGGCAGCCCCTCCTTGTGGACGACGATGTCGGCGCCCATCTCGTTCAGTGCGTCGGTGAAGCCGAAGCGGTTCTCGTACACGGTCTCGTGCACGATGCTCTGCCCCTCGGCCTGGGTCAGCGCCACGACGAGCGGCTGCTGCCAGTCGGTCATGAAGCCGGGGTGCACGTCGGTCTCGATGACGACGGGCTTGAGGGTGTCGCGCTCACGGTAGAAGCGGATGCCGTCCTCTTGCACGTCGAAACCGCCGCCGACCTTGCGGAAGACGTTGAGGAACGTCATGAGCTCCTGCTGGTTCGCGCCCTCGACGAAGATGTCGCCGTCGGTGGCGAGCGCGGCGGAGGCCCAGCTGGCGGCCTCGTTGCGGTCGTTGATCGCACGGTGCGTGTAGCCGCGCAGCGACTCGACGCCCTCGATGAAGATCACGCGGTTCGGCTCGACGGACACGATCGCGCCCATCTTCTGCAGGATCGCGATGAGGTCCATGATCTCGGGCTCGATCGCCGCGTTCCGCAGCTCCGTGACGCCGGTCGCCAGGACGGACGACAACAGGACCTGCTCGGTCGCGCCGACGCTCGGGTACGGCAGCTCGATGGACGCGCCCTTCAGCCCGTCCGGGGCCGTCAGGTGGATGCCGTTGACCTGCTTGTCGACGACCGCACCCATGGCGCGGAGCGCGTCGAGGTGGAAGTCGATCGGGCGGTCGCCGATGCGGCAGCCGCCGAGGTCGGGGATGAACGCCTCGCCGAGCTTGTGCAGCAGCGGGCCGCAGAACAGGATCGGGATGCGGCTCGAGCCAGCGTGGGCGTCGATCTCGGCGAAGTGCGCCGACTCGACGTTGGCCGGGTCGAGGATGAGCTCGCCTCGTGCAGGATCGGTGATGCGCACGCCGTGCACCTCGAGCAGCCCACGGACGACCTTGACGTCGGAGATGTCCGGGACGTCCTTGAGGATCGACGGGGTGTCACCGAGCAGCGACGCCACCATGGCCTTGGTCGCGAGGTTCTTCGCCCCGCGGACCTCGATGCGCCCCACGAGCGGCTTGCCCCCGCGGATGACGATCTCGTCCGACTTGAGGCCCACGCGCGCCCCTGCGGCCGCTGCGTCCTGTACGAGAGAGTTCACTACTTCACCGGCAATGTCTTCGGCCGCCAACTGGAGCGGCGGGATTCGAACTCCGTGATCGAGGTCTCGTCACGGAGGGTGAGCCCGATGTCGTCGAGCCCTTCCATCAACCGCCAACGAGTGTAAGCGTCGATCTCGAAGGGGACGTCCACATCCCCGAGCGACACGCGCTGCGCCACCAGGTCCACGGTCGCCGACACCCCCGGGTTCCGCTCGATCTCGGCCCAGAGCCGCTCGACTTCCGATTCGGTCACGATCGCGGTGACGAGGCCCTGCTTGCCCGCGTTGCCCTTGAAGATGTCGGCGAACCGGGGCGAGATGACGACCGCGAAGCCGAAGTCACGCAGTGCCCAGACCGCGTGCTCACGGGACGAGCCGGTGCCGAAGTCCGGGCCGGCCACCAGGACCTTCGCGCCCTGGTACTCGGGCTGGTTCAGCACGAAGTCGGGGTCCTGGCGCCAGCCGGAGAACAGGGCGTCCTCGAAGCCGGTCTTCGTGACGCGCTTGAGGTAGACCGCGGGGATGATCTGGTCGGTGTCGACGTTCGACCGCTTGAGCGGGGCGGCGATGCCGGTGACGGTGGTGATCTTGTCCATCAGAAGGTCCCCTCGGTGGTGTTCGCTGTGTCGGTCACGTTCGCCAGTGCGTCGTCGGTCGCCAGGTCCCACGGGCTGGACAGCGTGCCGCGGATCGCGGTGGCGGCGGCGACGAGCGGCGACACCAAGTGGGTGCGCCCGCCCTTGCCCTGGCGCCCCTCGAAGTTGCGGTTCGACGTGCTCGCGCAGCGCTCCCCCGGTGCGAGCTGGTCGGGGTTCATGCCGAGGCACATCGAGCAGCCGGCGAACCGCCACTCGGCGCCGAACTCCTTGATGACGACGTCGAGCCCCTCGGCCTCGGCCTCGAGCCGCACCCGGGCGGACCCCGGCACGACCATGACCCGGACGCCGTCGGCCTTCTTGCGGCCCTGGATGATCGACGCGAAGGCCCGCAGGTCCTCGATGCGCGAGTTCGTGCACGAGCCCATGAAGACCGCGTCGACGGCGATGTCCTTCATCGGGGTGCCGGCGGCGATGTCCATGTAGTCGAGGGCCCGCTGCGCAGCGGCCTGGTCGTTCGGGTCTTCGAAGTCGAGAGGCGAAGGCACGTTCTCCGACAGCGAGACGCCCTGGCCGGGGTTGGTGCCCCAGGTGACGAAGGGCTCGAGGTCGTCGGCGTCGATGAAGACCTCGGCGTCGAACACTGCGTCGTCGTCGGTCGCCAGGGTGTCCCAGTACGCGACGGCGTCGTCCCAGTCGGAACCGGTCGGGGCGTGGTCGCGGCCCTGCACGTAGTCGTAGGTGATCTGGTCGGGGGCGACCATGCCGGCGCGGGCACCGGCCTCGATCGACATGTTGCAGATCGTCATCCGGCCCTCCATCGAGAGCGCACGGATCGCGGAACCGCGGTACTCGAGCACGTAGCCCTGTCCGCCGCCGGTGCCGATCTTCGCGATGACCGCCAGGATGATGTCCTTCGCGGTCACGCCCGGACGCAGCGTGCCCTCGACCGTGATCGCCATCGTCTTGAAGGGCTTCAGCGGCAGGGTCTGCGTGGCCAGGACGTGCTCGACCTCGGAGGTGCCGATGCCGAACGCCATCGCGCCGAACGCCCCGTGGGTGCTGGTGTGCGAGTCGCCGCAGACGACGGTGATGCCGGGCATCGTCAGGCCGAGCTGCGGGCCGACGACGTGCACGATCCCCTGCTCCTTGTCGCCGAGGGAGTGCAGGCGGACCCCGAACTCCTCGCAGTTGCGGCGCAGGGTCTCGATCTGGATGCGGCTCGTCGGGTCCGCGATGGGGCGGTCGATGGCGAGCGTCGGGGTGTTGTGGTCCTCGGTCGCGATCGTCAGGTCGAGCCGGCGCACCGGGCGCCCGGCCTGGCGCAGACCGTCGAACGCCTGCGGGCTCGTGACCTCGTGCACGAGGTGGAGGTCGATGTAGAGGAGGTCCGGGTTACCGTCCTCACCCTTGACCACGACGTGGTCGTCCCACACCTTCTCGGCGAGCGTCCTACCCATGAGCTCGACTCCCTCGTTCTCGTCGTTGCGCCGCGACCGCGGCACGATCAGGCGACTCTACCATTGGTATACCAACGCGTCGTCGCGTTCTCCACGCGGTGCGGCGGTCGACCGGGAGGCCCGTGGCGACTCGACGACACCCGTCGCGGTGGGAAGATGGTCGGGACATGACGACACCTGCGCACTCGACCCGGACGATCAACCTCGAGGGCGCGGCACGCGCAGCGATCGCGGGCGGTGCACCACTGGCGCTGCTCATCGCCCTCGGGATGCCGGGCTACGCCGCGTTCGCGATGTTCGCCGGGTTCACCGCGATCTTCGGGGCGACCGAGCCGTACCGGCAGCGCGCCGTCACCACGGGCGTCGCGGGTGCGCTGCAGACCCTGTGCATGTTCGCGGGCATCGGCGTCGCCCTGCTCGGCTCCCCGCTCTGGCTGCAGGCGACCGGACTCGTCGTCGTGCTCGTCGTCGCGGTCTGCACCCTGTCGACCCTGCGGACGATCCCCGCGCAGCCGATCTTCCCCGTCTTCGCGTTCGTGGTCTCCGCCCTCGTGCCGCTCAGGCCCGCGGACGTCCCGCTCGTCGCCACGATCATCGTCTGCTCGGTCGTCTGGGCGTGGCTCGTCGCGATGTCCGGGTTCGTCATCCGGCACGTGTGGCACCCGCGCGCCCCGCACCGGTTCCGGCCGCTGGCGCCGCTCAAGGAGCGCGGCTTCGGCATCCTCCGCACGGCCGCGCTGTGGGAGACCGTGGCGCTCAACGTCGTGGGGTCACTCGTCGCCGGCGCGGTGGCGTCGACCATCCCCTGGCTCGGGCACCCGTACTGGGCCGTCATCGCGGTGGTGTCGACCCTGCCCGCCCTCCGCCAGCGGCACACCGTGATCCGGGCGTTCCAGCGCTTCATCGGCACGATCGGCGGCACCGTGATCGCCGTCGGGATCCTGCTGCTCGAGCCGTCGGCGTGGTGGATCGTCGTCATCGCCGTCGTGGGGCAGTTCTTCGCGGAGATCTTCGTCGCCCGGAACTACGCCGTCTGCCTGCTGTTCCTGACCCCGCTCGCCCTCGCCGTGTCGTGGCTGAGCCTGCCCGAGGCCCCGGAGCTCCTCGCGCTCGACCGGGTCGCGCAGACCACCCTCGGTGCGCTCGTCAGCGTCGGGCTGTTGTTCGTGGGGCGTGCGATCGAGCGGCGGCGCGGCCGAGCCCTGGGTGCCACGAGCGCGATCCGTACCGTCTGAGTACCTGGAGACCCGTGCCGTACCTGGTCGTTCCGGGCACACCTGGTCGTTTCTTCTGACCAGGTATGCCCGATTCCACCGACCATCGCGCGCGTTCGGGGAAAGAACGGGCGCGTCAGTCGCGGGGCTGGATGTTCCAGGCGTCGATGACCGGGCGGCCGTGCTCGTACCCGAGGACGCTGACCGATGCGGTACCGAGCTTCAGTACGGCACCGTCCTGCGGCGCGAGCCGGATCCACGCGGCGCCGAGGGCACGCAGCACGTGGCCGTGCGCGACGAACACGGCGTCCTGGCCCTCGGCGAGCACCGGACGAGCGCGGTTCAGGATGCGCTCGACGCGGACCCGGACCTCGGCGGCGTTCTCACCGGGGGTGTCACCGGCAGGTACTCCATCGGTCCAGAGGTCCCACGGCCCGTGGCGCAGCACCTTGATCTGCGGAGTGGTGAGCCCTTCGTACGCGCCGTAGTCCCACTCGTACAGGTCCTCGTCGAGCTCGGGGTCGACGCCGATCAGGTGCGCGGTGTCGCGGGCACGCTGCAGCGGACTCGACAGGGCCAACGCGAACGAGCGGTCGGCCAGGTACCGGCCGGCGCGCTTCGCCTGCTCGACACCGTTGTCCGTCAGCGGGATGTCGGTGCGGCCGGTGTGCTGCCCGCTCTTCGACCACTCCGTCTCTCCGTGACGGACGAGGACGAGTTCGCCGGGGCGTTCCGAGGTCATGAGTTCCTTCCGATCCAGAGGCCGAGCGCAGCTGCGCCGACCGAGACGACGAGCATCCCGAGGCCGTGCAGGACGGCGAGCCGGGGCTTGCCGGATCGGAGGAGCTGGACGGTCTCGACGCTCGCCGTCGAGAACGTCGTGTACCCACCCATCATGCCCGTCCCGAGCACCGCGACCGCCGGGAGCGGGATCGTCCCGGCCTGCCCGAGGCCGGTGAGCAGGCCGAGGACGAGCGATCCCGACACGTTGATCAGCACGGTCCCGAGCGGGAACCCGGCAGTCCGCGAGCGGGACGTGCGCGTCTTGACGAGGCCGTCGAGCAGGAACCGGAGCGCGGCTCCGACTCCCCCGCCGACGGCGACGAGCAGCAGGTCGAGCGGGTTCACGACGCGCCTCCGTCCCGGCCGGTCGGACGCGGTCGGAGCCGCCCGGCGATCAACACCCCGAGCGCGACGGCGACGAGCCCGAGGACGACGGACAGCAGCGCGTACCCGCTGCCCGCACCCCACCGGCCGACGTCGAGCAACTGCGCGGTGTCGTCGGCGAGCGTGCTGTACGTCGTGAAGCCGCCGAGCACGCCGGTGCCGACGAACAGCCGGAGCGTGCGGCGCCCCTCGACGTCGGGCCCACGCATCGCGAGCGCCTCGAGCAGGAGCCCGAGGCAGAAGGCCCCGACGACGTTGATCGCGAGGATCAGCCAGCTGATGCCGTCGTGGCCGGGGAACGCCTCGGCGAGCAGTGCGCGGATCGCGGTCCCGATCGCGCCGCCGAGTGCGACGAGGGCGAGGAAGCGCCAGCGGAGGTGCGGCGGTCGCGCATCGGTCATCGGTACTCCTATCGCCGAGCACGCCGGATCGTCTCCGCGCGTGCGGTGTTCTCGGGATAGGGACCGTTGGCGCCTCGTGCGCGGTTGGGTCCGGCAGGCCCCACTGCCGGGTCTGACGACCCGTCCAGCGTACTGCTCAGTCGACGACGGCGGCGATCGCCTCGACCTCGACGAGCTGGTCGTCGTAGCCGAGGACGGTCACGCCGAGCAGCGTGCTCGGCACGTCGTGGTCTCCCATCGCGGCGCGGACGACGTCCCAGGCGGCGACGAGGTCCTGCTGCTCGGTCGTCGCGACGAGCACCCGCGTCTGGACGAGGTCGTCGACCCCCGCGCCGGCGGCTGCGAGCGCCGTCCGCAGGTTCGCGATGCACTGCGCGGCTTGCCCGGCCACATCACCGACGGCGACCGTCGCGCCGTGCTCGTCGAGCGGACACGCCCCCGCGAGGAACACGAGCCGTGTCCCGGCCGCCACGGTGCACGCGGAGGCGTACTCCGCGACGTCACTGAGCGCTGCGGACCGGATGAGCTGGACGGCACTGGACACGGAAGCAGCCTGGCACACGACGACGAAACCCCCGGCGAGCCGGAGCTCGTCGGGGGTTTCGTGGTGCTGGTGACCCCAGCGGGATTCGAACCCGCGTTACCGCCGTGAGAGGGCAGCGTACTAGGCCGCTATACGATGGGGCCGCGGCTGTTGTCGG
This sequence comes from Curtobacterium sp. 18060, assembly GCF_902706105.1. Taxonomy (NCBI): domain Bacteria; kingdom Bacillati; phylum Actinomycetota; class Actinomycetes; order Micrococcales; family Microbacteriaceae; genus Curtobacterium; species Curtobacterium sp. 18060. The sequence goes on from NZ_CACSJV010000010.1 coordinate 66,184, forward strand.
ACTCGGAGCATGTCACCTGTGGTGACCCCAGCGGGATTCGAACCCGCGTTACCGCCGTGAGAGGGCAGCGTACTAGGCCGCTATACGATGGGGCCGTTCCGACAACTCGACAAGTATTGCACAAGCCGCGCATCGCGCCAAAACGAGGCGTGTCGCCCGGGTGTGCCGCCATGCCGCGCTCGGCATACGGTGCTCGCTGCGCTGCAGATTCCGACGGAACACCGGTTGAACGACGCGCGTTCTGTCGCAACATGCACGCGCATCCGTTGCGTGCGCATCGAGCGACGAAACACCCGTCGAACGACGCGCGCTCTGTCGCAACATGCACACGCATCCGTCGCGCGGCCGTGGACGCGACCGCCCATCGGACGGGAGGCGCGGGGCGTTCCCCCCCCACGGGCCTCCCGTCCGACCGCGCGCACGTCCGGAGCCGCGCTTCGTGAGCAGGAATGGTCGCGTCGGTCGGTCCCACCCGACCATTTCTGCTCACGAAGCGACCACGGCGCGGTCCCGCGCGGTCAGATCGTGAGGGACTCCCCCGGCCGCAGGATCTCGAGCACGCCGCTCGGCGTGAGCGCCTCGCGGAGCCGACCGGTGTGCATGCCGTAGCCGATGTCGGAGAGCGTGGCCTCGTGGATCGGGTAGGCACGGGCCGGGGCGAGCGCGGCGACGTAGTCCATCATCTCGGCGACCTTGAGCCACGGGGCACCGACGGGTGCGGCGAGGACCTCGACGGGCACGCCCGGGTCGGTGTACGAGTCGCCGGGGTGGAAGAGCGTGCGGTTCACGAGCACGCCGGTGTTGTCGACGATCGGCACCGAGGAGTGGATGAGCTGGTGCCGCGTGCCGTGGAAGTCGAGCTCGAACGGGCCGACGGTGCGGTGGTCGCCGTCGGTGACTACCTCAACCGCGATGCCGGAGTCGGCGAGCGCCGCGCGGACGCCCTCGGGGCCGAACACCACGGCGTCGGGGTTGGCGGCGAGGATCCGTTGCAGCTGCTCGGGCGTGACGTGGTCGGGGTGTTCGTGGGTGACGACGACCGCGACGACCCCGGTCGCGTCGACGGGGCGGGTGAAGTCGCCCGGGTCGAGCACCAGGCGGGCATCGCCGTCCGACAGGATCTGGCAGGCGTGTTCGAGCTTCGTGACCTCCATGCGGGCGACGCTACCCGCGGCGGGCCGGGCGGGCTCGGGCGGGGGCCGACTCGGAACGACGTTCCTGTTGTCGTGCGACATCGGGATCGTCGTTCCGAGTCGATCGCGCCCACGCACCACCACACACCCTCACCCCGGCGGCGGCCCCGTCGTCCCCCGCACCACCAGGTGCGCCGGCGCCGCGACGATCGCTCCGGCAGCGCCGCCGTCGACCTCTGCGAGTACCGCCCGCGCCGCGGCCCGCCCCTGCGCCTCCGGGTCCTGTGCCACGGTCGTCAGGCCCACGGTGGCGCCGTACTCGTGGCCGTCGATCCCGATCACGGAGACGTCCCCCGGCACCGACAGCCCGGCCTGCCCGGCGGCAAGGAGCACCCCGAGCGCCATCTCGTCCGACGCGCACAACACGGCAGTCGGGCGATCGAGCCCGGCCCCAGCACCAGCACCAGCACCAGCACCAGCAGCGGCACCGGCGCCCCCGCCGAACAGCGCGTTCCCCGCCGCCAGCCCACCGGCGAACGAGAACCGCCCGTCGAGCAGCCACCGGTCCGGCACCGCGTGTCCGGCGGCCCGCATCGCGTCGACGAACCCGTCCCGTCGCAGGTGCGGCACCGCCACGTTCATGCCGGCCTCGTCCTGCCCGCCGACGTAGGCCACCCGTCGGTGTCCGAGTCCGCACAGGTGGTCGACCGCGATCCGGGTGACGGCTCGGTCGTCAACCCCGATGTTCCGCAGGCCCGGTGCGGGTCCGCCGATGACGATCATCGGGTGCCGGGTGAGTTCGAGCTCGGCACGCTCGGTCGCGTCCAGCACCAGGGACAGCAGGACGAGGGCGTCGACACGGTGCCGCAGCATCGAACGCCGGAACGCCCGGTCGCGGTCGCCGCCCGGCCCGCCCAGGTTGTAGAGCACGAGGTCGTACCCGGCCCGCCGGAGTTCCGCGTCGACGCCGCCGAGTGCCTTGACGTAGAACCACCGGTCGATCACCGGGACGACGACGCCCACGGCGCGCTGCCGCCCGGTGGCGAGGCCGGCCGCCGCCGAGCTCGGGACGTACCCGAGTTCGTCGGCGACCCGACGCACCTCGTCGATCGTGGTCTCCGCCACGTTCTCCATGCCGCGCAGCGCTCGCGACACCGTGGACTTCGACAGTCCCGTGACGGTCGCGATCTCCTGGATCCCCATCGATGCGACCCGGGAGGCCCGTCAGCCGTCCGTACCGTGTGTCACGCCCGCCGGACGGTCGGCTGCAGTGCCGGGGGCGGCTTGTGCGACGGCCGCTGCGGTCCGGCGCGCCCGGTGCGGTGCACGACGACCCGCTGGTGCGAGCTCGTCCCACCCGCTGTGCTGGTGCACCCGCCCGTCCGCCGAGGGCCGTGGCTGACGACGGGTGTCGTCGCCGCGAGCGGTGCGGACGGGGGCGACGGCAGGAGCGGCACCGATGCCGTCGGTGGCCCCGTCGACGACCGCGTGGCGGCGGAGTACCCGCACCCGCCACCGGTCGAGCGCCACGACCCCGAGCACGCACACCAGCAGGGTGAGTGCCCAGCCGAGTGCCGGTCGACCGGTGACCTCGCAGAACACCGTGGCGCCGAGGAACAGGATGCCGAACATGCCGACGAAGCCGATCGCCTCTTCGATCCGGGCCGTGGGCCGGGTGGGTCCGCGCTGTGCCATGGTCGTCAGCCCTTCACGCCACCGGCGGTGAGGCCGGCCACGATGCGTCGCTGGAAGATGAGGACCAGGATCACGAGCGGGATCGTGACGATCGTGCCTGCGGCCATGACCGCCGTGTACGGCTCCTGGTGCGGCTGCGACCCGGCGAACGAGGCGATCGCCACGGTCACCGGCTGCGTCGCGTCGCTCGAGAGCTGCGAGGAGATCAGGTACTCGTTCCAGCTGGAGATGAACGCCAGGATCGCCGTCGTGAACACCGCGGGGGCGGCGAGCGGCAGGATGATCCGCCGGAACGCCTGCACGCGGGTGCAGCCGTCGATGCGCGCTGCTTCCTCGAGGTCCCACGGCATCTCGCGGAAGAACGACGCGAGCGTGTAGACCGTCAGCGGCAGCACGAACGAGATGCTCGGCAGGATGAGCGCCTGGTAGGTCCCCATCCACCCGATGTCCGTGAAGAGCTGGAACAGCGGGGAGATGAGCGCGACCCCCGGGAACATCGACGCCGCCAGGATCGCGCCGGCGATGAGCGACTTGCCGCCGAACTCGAGGCGGGCGAGGGCGTACGCCGCCGTGGTGCCGACGAGCAGGGCGATGATCGTCACGACGCCGCCGATGAGCAGGCTGTTGGCGAGCGCCCGCCCGAGGTGGTTGCCGAGCGACGTGGAGAACGCCGTGGCGTAGTTGTCGAGCGTGACGTGCGTCGGCCACGGGGTGGCGTCGAACGTGAACCCGACGTCGCGGAAGCTCGTCACCACCATCCAGTAGAACGGCAGGAGGCACCACACGGCGATGACGATCGCCTGCACGGCCGTGCGGACGCGGGGGCCGGTGTCGCGGCGGACCCGGACTTCGGCGCGTGCGCTAGCACGTTCGCCGGGGACTGGCACTGACCGGGGGCGGTCTGCTGCGAGGGTCACTTGAGTTCACCCTTCTGCTGGGCGGCCTGCGTCTGCACGACGTTGGCGCCGAGGAACCGGACGAAGACGAACGCCACGATGAAGATCACCAGGAAGGTGATGGTCGACAGGGCCGACGCGGAGTTGAAGCCCTGCCGGATCTGTTCGACGACCAGGATCGACAGGGTCGTGGTGGCGTTGCCGGAACCACCGCCACCGCCGGTGAGGATTGCGGGCAGGTCGTACATGCGCAGCGCGTCGAGCACGCGGAACAGGATCGCGACCATCAGCGCGGGCTTGATGAGCGGCAGGGTGATGAGCACGAAGCGCTGGAACGTCGACGCGCCGTCCATCTTGCCGGCCTCGTAGACCTCCTCCGGGATCAGCTGGAGCCCCGCCAGGATGAGCAGCGCCATGAACGGCGTGGTCTTCCAGGTGTCGGCGATGATGACCGCCCACCGGGACGCCCACTCGCCGCTCGTCCAGAGGATCTGCTGCCCGAGGACGTGGTTCAGGACGCCGTTCGCGTCGAAGATGAAGTACCAGAGCTTCGCGGTGACGGCCGTCGGGATCGCCCACGGCACCAGGATCGCGGCACGGACGAGCGCGCGGCCCTTGAAGTTGCGGTTCATGATGATCGCCATCCACACGCCGATGGCCGTCTCGAACGCCACGGTGACGACCGTGAAGAAGAACGTGTTGCCCATCGACACCCAGAACTGGGAACCGAGGCTGCCGGGCGGGCACGTGACGTTGCCGCACTGCTGGCCGAGCCAGTGCGCGTAGTTCGTGATGCCGGCGAAACCGCCTTCCACGAACAGCTGCGTGGTCTTGTCGAGGCCCTGGTCGAGCTGGAACGACTGGATGATCGCGCTGACGACCGGGTAGCCGATGACGATCGCGAGGAGCAAGATCGTCGGGCCGATGAGGTACACGGCCCACCGGCCGTGCTCGGCGTTGAGTCCGCCCTTGCGCCGTTGGCGCTTCGGTTCCGTGCCCGTCGGGTTGGGGATGGCTGCGGGGATCTCGGTTGCTGCTGACACGTGTCGGCCTCCTTGCCGGGGGTGTCGGAACGCAAGTAGGGGCGGACTGGAGGCACGTGCCGGGATGGCACCGTGCCTCCAGTCCGATGCGGCGTGAGCCGCGTGTCGCTAGCTGCTGGTCGCCGCCTTGAGGGCGTCCTGCATGTCCTTCATGGCTTCGTCGACCGACTTCGATCCCTTGAGCGCCGCGTAGGTGTTGTCCTGGATCGCCTTCGTCACCGCCGGGTAGAACGGCGTGACCGGCCGCGGCTCCGCCGACTCGATCGACTTGAGCAGGGTCGGCAGGTACGGCAGCTTCGCCGTCAGCTCGGAGTCGGTGTAGAGGTCACCGACGACCGGGGCGAGCGAACCCTGCGTTGCGAAGAACTTCTGCGTGTCGTTCGAGATGAGGAACTCGAGGAAGTCGTGCGCCGTCGCCTTGTGCTTCGAGTACACGCTGATCGCGGCGTTGTGGCCGCCGAGCGTCGAGGCGCCGGTGCCGTCTGCACCCGGGATGGGCGCGATGCCGAACGTGTCCTTGACCTTGCTCGACCCGTCGGTCTTCGCCAGGTTGTAGACGTACGGCCAGTTGCGCAGGAACAGCAGCTTGCCGGCTTCGAACGCCGTGCGGCCCTGCTCCTCCTGGTACGTGATCGCCTCGGCCGGGATGTTCCCGTCCTTGAACGCGTCGACCAGGTTCTGCAGGCCGGCCTTGGCGTCCGAGGTGTCGACGTCCGGGTCCCCGCTCTTGCTGAGCACCGAACCACCGGAGCCGTTGATCGCCTCGGAGGCGTTCACCGTCAGGCCCTCGTACTTTGCGAACTGCCCGGCGTAGCAGCCGATGCCCTTGTCCTTCGCGATCTGGCAGTCGGCCATCATCTCCTTCCACGTGGTCGGAGGCGTCTTGACGAGGTCCTTGCGGTAGTAGAGCAGTGCGCCGTCCGAGGTCTGCGGGGCGGCGTAGAGGGTGTCGTTGTAGGTCGCGGTCTTCACCGTGGCCGGCAGCAGCTTCGAGGTGTCGATCTTCATGTCACCGGTCAGCGGCGTCAGCCAGCTCTTCGCGGCGAACTCGGCGGTCCAGACGACGTCCACGTCGACGACGTCGTAGTTCGCGTCCTTCGCCTGGAAGTGCTGCACGAGGTCGTCGTGCTGCTGGTCGGCCTGGTCGGACTGCTCCTTGAAGGTGACCTTCTCGTCGGGGTGGGCCTTGTTCCACTTCGCGATCAGCGGGCGGACGACGTTCGAGTTGTCCTTGCCCTGCACGTACGTGATGGGCCCGCGGCTGTCCTGGCCGCTCTTGGCGTCGTCTGAACCGGCGCCGGAGCTCCCGCTCGAGCAGCCGGTGAGCACGAGGCCGATGACGGCGACCCCGGCAACGGATGCGAACCGCACCCTGGAGCGTGTTGTCTTCACAGCGTTGTCTCCTCATTGAGATCACCAGGGGGCATCGATCGGGTTCGACGACACTGCCCTGGAGCAGGCGCCGCTGCCTGCTGGTGGAGGAAGCTACGCCCGCCGCAGGGGTTCCGCAACCGGTTGCATCGGTTCCGTGACCTGAGCGTGACCTTGGAAGTCCCGGAGACTTCCTGGGTGAGCGCTCACCCTCGTTCGAGGGACCCCTGCGCGCCACTGCGGAACTCCGCATGAACCCCGCCACTGGGGTCCCGCGCCGTTGTCCGCACCCACGGCCCCACGTAGCGTCCACGACATGGCCACCCTCCACCCCGCCGACACCGTGCCCGCACCGCGCCGTGTCATCGGCGTCGACCTCGACGCCCCGCTCCCCCGTCTCGTCGCCGACGAGACCGGCGAGTCCGCCATGGTGATCGGCTACCGCGGCGGCCACCCCACCGGCACCCTCGACGTGCTGCTCACCGACGACCCCGCCGACGCGGCCCGCGCCCTCGAGGCGCTGCAGGAGACCGTCCTGGCCGAGGTCCCCGCGGTGTCCGACGACGACCTGCCGACCATCTCGGTCGTCGTGTCCACGATCGTCGACCGCGTCGAGGACCTCGGCAAGCTGCTCGACGTCCTCGAGCACCTCGACTACCCGCGGCACGAGGTCATCCTCGTCGACAACCGCGTCCGCGTCCCCGCCGGCGACGCGCTGCCCGCGATGCTCGCCGGGCGGAACGTCCGCCTCGTCGAGGAACGCCGCCCCGGTCTGTCCGCCGGACGGAACGCCGGTGTCGCCGCCGCGACCGGCGACGTCATCGCCTTCACCGACGACGACGTCCGCGTCGACCCGCAGTGGCTCCGCGCCATCGGGTCCCGGTTCGTCAGCGAGCCCGACCTGGACGCCGTCACCGGCGTCATCCTGCCGAGCGAGCTCACCACCCCCGCCCAGATCTGGTACGAGGCGTACTACGGCGGGTTCAGCGCCGAGCGCACCTTCTCGCCCGTGACGATCGTCCCGGACGACGTGCAGGGCACCATGCGGCACGCCCGCGTCTCGGCGGTCACCCCGTCCGGCGAGGTCCTCAAGCACTTCGCCGTCTACGGCATCGGCGCGTACGGCGCCGGCGCGAACATGGCCTACCGTCGCACCCTGATCGAGGCCGTCGGCGGCTTCGACCACACCCTCGGCGCCGGCTCCCCCGCCCGTGGTGGCGAGGACCTGGCGATGTTCATCGAGACGCTGTGGCGCGGTGGGAAGATCGGCTTCGAGCCCCGCGCGGTCGTGCACCATCGGCACCGCCAGACCATCGAGGACCTGCACAAGCAGCTGCACGGCAACGGCGTCGGCTTCACCGCGCTGATGTTCGCGCTCGCCGCGAAGGACAAACGGCACGTCGCCGTCCTCGCACGCCTGATGCCGCTCGCTGCGAAGGTCAAGTCGAAGCAGATGCTCTCCCGCCTGGCCGGACGCCGGGACGCCGCGACCGAGGTCACCAACGACGCCTCGACCACGCGCATCCCGAAGACCCTGGCGTACCACGAGCTGCGCGGGTTCCCCGCCGGCCCGGCCGCCTGGTTCCGCAGCCGACGCCGCTGGCGCGACGTCGAGGCCGGCCGCTTCCGGCCGTAGTCGCGCAGCGTGACGGACGGGAGGCCCGTGGCAGTGTCGCCACGGGCCTCCCGTCTGTTCCGACGCGCACGCGGAACGCGACAGAGCACGCGTCGATCGACGCGTGCTCTGTCGCAAACCGGGTGCGGCGACTCCGCCCAGCCGCGCCCGGCGCCCCGCGCCTCAGCGCGCGGTCAGCCGCCCGGCCACGTACCGCCACGGCCCGCCCAGCGCCGCCGTCAGCTCGGCGCGCTTGAGCCCGCGCGTCGCCTCGGTGAACTCGGCGTCGACGGGCCAGCCGCCGCTCGCGTCGACGGGGCGCTCGTCGGCACCCTGCCCGAGCGCGCCGAGCCGGCGGAGCGCGCCGGCCGCACGCCGCAGCACCGCGAACGCCGTCGAGGGCCGCAGCACGAGCTTCGTCACCCAGGCGCCGAGCCCGGTGCCGTAGCCGATCGCCTGCGAGCGCAACGCGGCGCGGTCCTTGCGGTGCTCGTGCCAGACGACGGCCGAGGGCTCCACGGCGAGCGCCCCACCGGCGAGCAGGACGCGGGTGAACAGGTCGGGGTCCTCACCGGCTCGGGCGCGGGTGCCGGGGCCGAGGGCGACGTCGAAGCCGCCGAGCTGGCGGACGGCGTCGCGGCGCACGGACATGTTCGCGCCCGTGCCGAACGCGCCGACGGTGAAGGGGAACAGGGGCTCGTCGACGGGCGGGGCGGACGTGCGGTACACCCGGCGCTCGAGGTTCCGCGCCCAGGTCACCCGCTCGTCGAAGAAGCGCTGTGTGGGGGTGCGGAGCTCGCCGCTGGGGACGAGTCCGGTGACGCACCAGACGTCGGCGTCGCGCTCGTAGGCGGCGGCGATGGCGGCCATCCAGTGGCGGTCGACGACGACGTCGTCGTCGATGAACGCGACGATGCCGCCGGTGGCGCGGGCGAGTCCGGCGTTGCGGGCCCGGGAGACGCCGGCACGTGCCTCGAGGACGTAGTGCACGCGCGGGTCGTCGACGGCGGCCACGACGTCGCGGGTGCCGCTGGTGACGGGGGCGTTGTCGACGACGAACAGCTCGAAGTCGTCGTACGCGGAGTCGAGGACGGAGCGCACGGCGCGGGCGAGGGCCACGGGCCGCTCACGGGTGCCGATGACGACGGAGACGCGTGCGCCGTCCGCGGGGGCGTCGACCGGGAGGCCCGGGGCCGGCAACCGACGCAGGGCCGGTCCCAGCTCGGCCGGGTCCACCGCCCCGCGGTCGTCGACGCGCACGTCGACGAACCCCGCGACGTCGCGGCCGTCGCGCACCATGAGGCGGGCGCGGCGGAAGCCGCCGGCGCCGGCGAGGTGCACGGTGTCGGCGGCGAGCGCCGCCGACCGGTCGACGGCGCCGACCCAGGCAGCTCCGACCCAGGTGGGGGCGTCGGGCGAGGGCATCGCGGGGTCGAGCGTGAGGGCTCGTTCCGCGGTGGTGGTGTGGTCGGTCATGTTCGTCCCGTCGGGCCGGTCTGGTCGGGTGGACGTGGCAATGCTCCGCGCGCGTCGACAGGGGGTCAACCGCGATGCTCGGAGGATGCGGGGAGGCTGCGGTTTGCCGCCACTAGACTCGCGGGAGACGCCGGTCGACCCGCCGGTGCGACCCCGGTCCCCGCCGGACACGAGGAGGACGCATGCCGCTGGCCCGAACGATGGACCGGCTCGGCCTGACCAGGCGTCCACGCCCGACGTTGCACCTGGTTCCGGACCCCGACGCGTCCGACCTCGTCGTGGTGCACCTCGATGCCGACGACGCCGCGTGCGGCACGTGCGGGCACGCCCAGGCGGCACACGAGCACTACCGTCCGGGCACGGACTGCGCGCTCTGCGACTGCCCGAAGTTCCGCCGCGCCCGCTGACGAGATCCCCCTCGCGCGATCCCCCTCGCGACCCCCCTCGATCGGGGGGCGCCTGCGGGAAACCGCCGTTCCCCCGCAGGTGGTCCCGACCTCCCTTGTCGGTGCTGCCGGGCCCGCTTAGCGTCGCGGACATGGCCATCACTCCCACGCCACTCGCGTGCATCGTCCTCGCCCACGAGGACCCGACGCACGTCCGTCGGCTCGTGGCGGCGCTCGACCCGTTCCCGGTGTTCCTGCACTGCGACGCGAGCACCGACGACGACGTCTTCGAGGCGATGACCGCTGGCCTGCCCGAACGGGTGCACGTGCTGCCGCGGATGCGCACCGGGTGGGCGAAGTGGGAGAACGTCGCGGCCGAGGTCGCCGGCTACCGTGCTGCCCTGGCGCAGACCGACGCCACGCACGTGGCGCTGCTGACCGGCAGCGACTACCCGTTGGCCGACGCCGACGAGATCTCGGCGCTCCTGACGGCGAACCCCGGGCGGTCGTTCGTCGAGGCGAAGCCGCTCCCGCACCCCGCGTGGGGTCGCGACGGCGGTCGGTCGCGCGTGCGGTTCCGGCACTGGGCGTGGCGGAAGCACATGCTGCGTCTGCCGGTCCCCCGTCGGGTCCCGCGTGACGTCGTGTTCGGCGGCGGCTCGCAGCTCAAGGTCCTGGCCCGGCACCACGCGCAGGGGGTCGTCGACGTGTTCGACGGGCGCCCCGACCTGGTGGCGTTCTGGGAGCGGGTGTGGATCGGCGACGAGACCTTCGTGCCGTCGGTCCTGCTGACCCCGGCGTTCACCCCGGACTTCGCGGACGCCCACGCGGGGCAGCCGCTCTGGTGGATCGGGTGGGACGGCACGAAGCAGAAGAGCCCGCCGTGGCTCGGGATCGAGGACGCCGGCCGGGTGCTGGAGCGTCGTACCGCGGCTGACCAGTCGACCCCGTACGTGTTCGCCCGGAAGTTCTCGACGTCCCGGAGCACCGACCTGCTCGACGTGGTCGACGCGACCTTCGGGCTCCGCACGTCCGCCGACGACCAGCCGGTGGTGGTGGCGCAGTGACCGTCCCCCAGACCCGACGCGAGGCGCGTGCGGCCGAGGCGGCTGCGCTGGCGGCACAGCCCGACGACGACGAGCTCGAGGCGTCCGTGCAGCCTGCGGCCCCCGGCGCGCTGTCCACCGACACGGACTCGATCGCCGTCGCACGCGGCTCGTCCGTCCTGTTCGGCCGGGGCCTGCTGTACGTGGTCGTCTGGTCGATGCAGCTCGTCGTGAGCTCGCTGATCTCCCCCGTGCTCGCGCACCTGATGCCACCGGCCGAGTTCGGCGTGCTGGCCTCGGCGATCGCGCTGTACCAGGCCCTGGTGGTCGTGGCCGTCTGCGGCATCGACCAGGCGTCGGTGCTGCAGCGCGCCGAGGACGGCGACGACCGGCGTGCCCGGGGCCTGATGTTCGTCGGCATGGTCACCGCGGTCACCGTCACCGTGTTCGCCCTGGTGTCGATCCCGCTCTGGGGCGACGCCGCGGGCTTCGTCGACCAGCACCCCCTGCTGCTGGTCGCCGTGCTCTGGACCGGGCCCGCCGCGATCGTGCAGCTGTCCCTCGCGCTGCTCGTCGCCCAGGACCGCATCCGCGTGTTCGCCGTGACGAGCCTGCTGTCGTCCGTCGGCGGGTCGATCATCGGTCTCGGGCTCCTCGCCGCCGTGCACGCTGACGCGACCACGTACGCGTGGGGTGGGGTCGTGGCGCAGGGTGCCGCGATGGTCATCGGCATCATCGCCACGAAGCCGCGGTTCCGCGGGCTCTTCGACCACCGCACCACGGTCCGGGCGTTCAAGCTCGGTGTCCCGATCGCGCTCGGCAGCCTGTCGTACTTCGTCCTGAACGCCGGTGACCGGCTCGTCGTGCAGCGTCTGCTCGGTGCCGACGAGGTCGCCCGCTACCAGATCGCCTACGTCGTCGGCTCCGCGGTCATCCTGCTGCTGACCTTCACGAACCAGGCCTGGGCGCCGCACTTCGCCGCCCTCCGCGACGCCGTGGCCCGCCGCCGGCTCGCCATGCACGCCCGGGACGAGCTCTACATGCTCCTCGCCCCCGTGCTCGTCGCCGTCACCCTCGTGTCGCCCGTGGCGCTGCCGATCCTGGCCCCGGCGTCGTACCGGGTCGACTCCCTCACCGTCGTCGTCTTCGTGGTCGCCCTGACCGCGTTCCCGGTGGTCGCGAGCGGTGCGACCGGCCGGCTCCTGCTGGTCGAGCGCCGCGGCGTGACGGTCGGCGTCATCGGCGCCGTCGCCGGTGTCGTGAACATCGCCGCGAACCTGGTGCTGGTGCCCCTGACCGGCATCGTCGGCGCGGGCATCGCCACGGTCATCGCCTACGCCATCCTCGCCGCACTGCAGCAGGCGTCCCTGCCGGACCGCCGTGAGTGGCGCGGCCCCCGACGCCGAGTGCTGCTCGCCATCGCGATCGCGATCGTCGTCGCCGCGGCCTCGCTCCTCCCGCCGCAGGACCTGGCATGGAACATCGTGCGCATCGTCGGCGTCGCCGCGTGTCTGCCCTGGTTCTTCCGCCGCCTGAAACTCGCTCGCGGAGGATCCGCATGACCCGTTCCACCCCCCGTCCGCTGCGTGTCGTCGTCGCCACCAACGGACTCGCCATCACCGGCGGTGTCGAACGATGCGTCGTCGAGGACGTCGGCGAGCTCGTCGCGGCCGGCCACGACGTCGAGGTGTGGCACCGCGCCGGTCCGGACGGCGACCCGGACGAGGGCCGCGCGGTGTTCGACCGGCTCGGTGTCCGACTGCGGCACGCCCGCGACTACCGCTTCGGCATCCGGACCGCCCCGACGGACGTGTTCCGCTTCGTCCGTGAGGGCCTGCGCCTCCGCCGCTCACGCCCGGACGTGCTGTGGCTGAACCGTCCGGAGTTCCTGCCGTGGGGCCGCGTCGTGTCCTTCGTGTCCGGCGTCCCCCTGGCCGTGCACCTGCACCACGCCCCGAACTACCGTCGGCTCGGCCCGTTCGCCGGCGGCCGGACCCGGTACCTCGCGGTCTCGGCGGCGATGGCCCGTGCGTGGACCGCCGTCGGTGCCCCGCCGGACCGCGTCGACGTGGTCCCGAACGGCGTCGACACCGCGGCGTTCCCCGCCGCCACGCCGGCGAGCACACGCCGAGCACGCGCTGCGCTCGGCCTCGACCAGGACCGCCCCGTGGTGCTCTACTACGGGCGGCTCACGCGGTCGAAGGGCGTCCTGGCCCTCCTGGAGGCGTGGGGTCGCGTCCACGCGTCGGCCCGCGTCCTCGTCGGGCCCGGCACACCGCCCGCCCCGGCTCCGGTGCTCGTCCTGGCGGGTGCGCTGTACCCACAGGACGCCCCCGCCGTGCACCGCGCGATCGCCGCGTTGCCCGAGGGATCCGTCGTCGTGGTGCCCGAGCGCGACGACGTCGTCCCCCTGCTGCACGCCGCCGACGTCGTGGTGGCACCCTCCATCGAGCCCGAGGGGTTCGGCCGCGTGGTCGTCGAGGCGATGTCCACCGGACGCCCCGTCGTCGCGGCGGCGTCGGGCGGCACCGCCGAGATCCTCAGCGGCGAGTGGACGCGGTTCACCGTCGACCCCACCGAGACCGCCGCGCTGGCCGACAAGGTCCTCGAGGCGCTGCACGCGGCCGGGACCGAACCGGGACTCGCGGACCGGTGCCGCGCCTGGGTGCGGGACCGCTACGGCCGGGAGCGGCACGTCGCGGCGCTGCTCCGGGCGCTCGGTGCGCACGCGAAGCACTGACGGACGATGACGACCGAGCGGTGCCGACGACGACGTCGGCACCGCTCAGTCGTTCGGGTCCGTCGTCGCGGTGTCGTCCGGCAGCGACGCGCTCGGCGCGGCACCGTCCGCCGGCACGTCGATCGTCATCCAGTCGATGAGGAGCGACCCGACGGCGTCCGCCGGTGGGTTCCCGTCGTTCGACCCGGCCTGCACCACGAGGTGCATCCGAGCGGTCGGGATGTTCTCCGTGGTCGTGCCGACGACCTCGTCGTCGACCAAGAACGACATCCGGTCGGCGGTCCACTCGATCGTGTACGTGTGCCAGTCCTTCAGCGACGCCTCGGTCTGCTGGTGGATGCACTTCTCGGCGGGGTCGGCCAGGCAGTGCACGTTCAGCCAGGCGGGCGCACCGAGCGCTCCCTCGGGGAAGTCGATCTCACCGTCCGACCACAGGTTCTCGTCGCTCCACAGCAGCACGGCGACGCCGTAGCCGTCGACCTCGTCGCTGCGCATCCGGATGCTGTACCGGCCGGCGGTCTGCCCGCCCCACTCGCCGTCGACGAGCGGCACGACACCGCCCGCCAGCGGCACCCCGGCGCGCGTGGTCCGCAGGCGCACGTCGAGCACGCCGTCGTGCGTCGACAGGGTGGACGCCTGGTAGCGCCCCGTCCCCGCGGTGTCGGCGAACCCGTGGTACGCGACGAACCGGTCCGAGTACCGGGACTCGAAGGTCCGGTTCGTGGCGGCGTCGGCGAAGTCCTCGCCGAACACCCGGGTCCACCCCTCGGGCTCGGAGCTCGGCATCGAGACGCCGCTCGGGTCGTCGAGGGTCACGTCGTCACCGTTCGCCGTCGTGGTCGCGGTCGTGGTGCCGGCGACGATGCCGGCAGCCACGAGCAGGGCGCCGGCCGCGAGCGCGGTCCGGCGGGTGCCGGGGCGCCGCGGCGGTCGGTGCCGGGACAGGCCGCGACCGTGTGCCGGTGGGGCGCCGTGGGCGGATGCCGCGTCGTCGGCGACGTGTTCCGACCACGTGGGGCGGGCCTCCTGGCCGTCACCCTGCTCGTCGGTCACCCGGTCGTCCACGCGCGGATCTCGGAGAGTCCGACGTTGCCGGTGCTGTTCGAGACGCCCGTCACCGTGAACCGCACCCAGGTGACGTCACGCGGGGTGAAGTCGACCGTCAGGGCGTCGCCGCCGTTCGGCAGGGTGCCCACCGCGACCTGGCTGCCGTCCGAGAACGTCAGGGTGCCGCTGGTGACCTGGTCCGAGCTGTTCGGGCGGTCGTTCAGGACGATCCGACCGAGGTGCTGCGAGGCGGCCCAGTCCAGCTGGATCCACACCCCGGTCCGGCCCCACGGGGCGACCCACTCGGCCGTCGGGTTGTCGGGGTAGCCCGACACGAGGCCGTCGACGGCCTTCGCGACGGTCTGCCCGGTGGACTGGTCGTCCCACGCGGCGGTCGGGGTGGCCGACCCGGTGACGTCCGACAGCGTCGGCGTCGGCGTCGGCGTCGGGGTCGGCGTCGGCGTCGGCGTCGGCGTCGGGGTGGGCGTCGGCGTGGTGTCCGCCGGCCGGAACGCCCGGATCTCGGCGAGGCCGACGTTCCGGGTCGTGCTGCTCACGGAACCGACCGTGAACCGCACCCAGGTGACCTGGCGGGCGCTGAACGCGACACGCTGCACGGCTCCCCCGTTGTCGAGCGACGGGACGGCGACGCTGGTGCCGTCGGAGAACGTCAGCGTGCCGCCGGTCACCTGGTCGTCGCTGTTCGGCCGGTCGGCCAGGTCGATCTCCTGCAGGGTGGTTCCCGCGGACCAGTTCAGCTGGATCCACGTGCCCGCTCGGCCACCGGGCGCCGCCCACTCGGCCGTCGGGGCGTCCGGGTAGCCGCTCACGACGCCGTCGACGGCCTTCACGGCGGTCTGACCGTCGGCCGGGTTCTCGGCGCTCGCGGTGACGGTCGCGCCGGCGGTGACGTCGGTGCCCTGCGAGGTCGGCGGGTCCGTCGGGGGCTGGGCCGACGAGCCGACGGCGTACTGCCGGCTCAGCCAGGAGCCCTCCGGGCGCGACGCGCAGGCGGAGGTGGAACCACAGGTCTCACCGTCGTACGCGGCGTAGGCGAAGAAGGCGGCGGCCTTCGCGGCCGTCTGCGCGGAGCTCAGGTTCGACGGGCGGTCCGCGATCGGGTACCCGAGGTAGCCCGTGAACGTGTGCGTCGCCGTGTAGGCGGACTGCGCCTGGTCGGCGAGGTACGCGACGGTGTGGTGGTCGCTGTGGTCGCCGTCGCCGTACGTGCCGCCGTGGTCGAGCGTGTGGATCTCGGTCGGCGCGTACCCGGTGACGAGCCCGGAGAACGTCGCGCGCAGGTCGGTCAGCGAGAAGGAGGTCGGTTGGGCTGCCCCGGCGACGGTGTGGATCGTGGAGATCTGACCCTCGTAGAGCTTCTCCAGGCTCTCGCCGCCCGTGGCCGCGAAGCCGGAGCCGTCGATGTTGCCGTCCGGCAGCTCGAGGAACACCAGGCTGAGCCGCGGGGCCGTCGCCAGGGTCGCCGTGCGCAGCGTGTGGCCGGCGACCGAGAGCTGCCCGGCGGTCCAGTTCGACGAGACGCCGGCGATCGACGCGTACGACGCCATCAACCCGTTCTCGCGGGACTGCCAGTACCAGGCGGGCTTGCCGGCGTCACCGGCGGTGACGATGACCGAGCGGACGCACTTGCCGGCGTCGATGTCGGCGCGGAGCTCGGTTCCGGAGAACAGCAGGTCGTCGTCGGCGTGCGCCACCATCGTGAGGACCCGGCCGGCGCTGCAGTCGGCGTTCGCGGCGGCCGTGCCACCCGTCGGTGTGCTGCTGGGCGTCGGCGTCGGTGTGGGCGTCGGCGTACTGGTCGGCGTGCTCGGCGGCGGTGTCTTCCGACCTCGTGCGTCGGCGGACATCGCACCGCCGGGTCCGGCGATGACGGCGACGACGACCGCCAGGACCCCCAGGACCGCCGCGGCGGACGCGGCGCGCGTGCGCCACGTCCGCCGGGAGGCCCGGGCCGTGCGTTCCTCAGTTCGTCGCATGCGCCAGCCCAGCCGGGGTCAGTTCGTAGACGGCGGTGGTGCCGGAGCCGAAGACGCGCTTCCAGTAGGGCGAGTCGGCCATCGCGGCCGCGAGCTCCTGGTAGTCGGCGTCGGTCTGGTACCCGTACCGCTCGTCGTAGGCGCCGAAGGGCTCGGCGACCAGTGCGTAGTACTTCGTCGCCGGCCAGTCCAGGACGAGCTGGCGGGTCATCGTGGACACGTCGGCCTCGGCGTCGTAGCCCTCCGGCTCCGGGTACGCCCCGAGGACCTCGCGGGACAACGCCCCGACGTCGAAGTAGCGTGCGCCGGTGTTGCTCGGGACGGCGTTCGCCGAACCGGTCAGCAGCATCATGGAGCCCTTCGGCGCGGTCGCGTCGTAGAACTGCGTCGCCGCCGACTGGCTGCGCGTCGGGACGCGGTTCCAGTCGAGGGCGGTCTGACCGAACGCGCCGATGCCGACCATCGCGGCGACCGCGGCCGCAGCGACGACGACCTTGACCGCCGTGGGCTGCACCGCACGGGTGACGAGTCGACCGACGGGAGCCAGCCGGCCGCTGGGCATCGGGAGCCCCGCCGCCAGGATCGCGATCCACGGTGTCGCGAACAGCACGACGCGGAAGATGCCCTCCTGGCCGTAGTTCGTCGCGACGAGCAGCGAGATCGGGCTCGCTGCCGTGGCCAGCAGTCCCCAGTGCACGCGGTCGCGGCGCATCAGCACGGTGATCACGGCGACGAGGCCGAGGACCACGAGGGCCGCCGCGGGGATGTCGAACGCGAGCCGTGTGACGAGCGGCTTCGGCAGGACCGTCATGTCGTGCGACGGCGGCTGCACGTTGTCGAGCACCTTGCCGACGGCTCCCAGGGACAGGAACTTGCCGAGGATGTCGTCGTTCAGCAGGGCGAAGCCGACGGCGGGGACGAGCACCACGACGGGCAGCCACCAGGGGCGGAGCAGTCGGAACACGATGAGCGTCACGAGTGCGGCGACCGTCAGGTACGGCGAGATCTGGTGGGTGACGACCAGCACGATGCCGATCAGCGTGATGGCGATGATCCGGGACAGGCCGACGCGGCGGGCCCGCAGGATCGTCGAGCGGACGCCGTCGGCGGCGGTCACCGCGGTGCGTCGCAGCGGGCCGACGGCCAGCACGAGGATCACCAGGGACATCAGGATGCCCACCGACTGCGGCGAGAAGTACGTCGTGTTGAGCGAGCCGGTCATCGCGGTCAGGAACGCGGCGATCCAGGGGCGACGGTTGCCCGGCAGCCAGTTGGCGGCCAGGACCCCGACGGCGATCGTCGTGCTGAAGGCCAGCAGGACGGGGACCCACGCGGCGATGGTCATCGCGTTGTCGATCCCGCCGACGTCCGCGACCCAGGCGCCGCCGGCGAACAGGCCGGACCACGTCTGGAAGATGTCGGCGGCCGGGTTCGTCGAACCCCAGCGGCGGATGTACTCGAGCACGCCGATGTGGCGAGCGGCCGCCATCACGGTGGGCATGCCGTAGGTGATGGCCTGTGCGAGCTGGATCGACCCGCCGAGCACGACGACCGGGATCGCGAGTCCGCGACCGCGCACCAGGGCGACGACGGCAGCGGCGACGACGAGCGCCAGTCCGATGACCAGGGCCGGGCCGAGCGACCCGAACAGCCCGTCCGGCACCGGGTCGCCGATGTGCGCGAGCGCGGCGACGACGATGACGAGCAGGCCGACGACCGAGCCGGCGGTGACGGTGTGGGTGGTGGTCCAGCGACGGGCCGTGGCGCCCTCGGCGGCCGGCTCGAGGCGGGCGCGCTGCAGTTCGGCGACGTCACGTGGCACGGCGATCGCGAGGGCGACGGCGGTGAGCACGACGACCCCGACGAACGGCGCCGTGGGGTTCCAGAGCTGGAACGTCGCCATCGTGTAGCCGATGCCGATCGTGCCGACGAGCGACGCCGTGACCGCGAAGACGCTGAAGCGTGCCAGCGGCATCGGGCGGACGAGCAGCAGGGGTGCGACGCCGAGCAGCGCGAACAGGTACACGCCGATCGCACTCCCCCGCAGTACCGGGAGTCCGGCGATCGCGGCGACCCCGGCGACGAGGAGCGTCAGGACGACGATCGCCGCTGCGGTGAGTCGTGCGATCGGGCTCATCGCGTCCACCGCGAGCGGGCGGGCGGGACCGGCCGAGGCCAGACCGTGCCGGAGCTCGTGGCGACCGCGGGCGTTCCGGTCGATCGTGCCACCACCACGCAGTCGTTCGACGAGCGCCAGGAACGGCGCCGTCAGGACCGAGCGCTGCTCGACCCCGCGCAGCCGCCGCTGGGTGGCGGCGAACTCGGCGTCGACCGCGTCGGGCACGCGGTCCGCGTCACCGGGCTGGTCGCCGGCGATGTCCGTCGCACGGTCGCCCTGCTCGAGGCCGAGTCGTGCGAAGGCGCTGAGCGCCTCGGGCGCTGCGTCCACCGATGCGGTGAGCGACTCGCGGTCGATGGCGTTCTTGGTCATCCAGGCTCCGAGTCCGTGGCCGTGCGCGGCTGCAGCGGCGCGGAGCGACGCGACGTCGTCCGCCGATCGCTGCCACGCGATGGCGGCCGGTTCGACGGCGATCGCGGATCCGGCGAACAGCAGTCGTGTGAAGAGGTCGAGGTCGTCGCCGGCACCGACGCGGGTGCCCGGTCCGAAGGCGGTGTCGAAGCCGCCGATCCGGAGCGCGGTCGCGCGGTGCACGGCGAGGTTGTCACCGGTGCCGTAGGCAGCGGCGGCGAAGGGGTGGTGCGGGGGCGCGTCGTCGGTGTCGTCGAGGCGGAACACCCGACGGCGGACGGTGCGGCCAGCTGCGGTGCGGTCGTCGTGCCAGCGCTGCGCGGGGGTGCGCAGTTCGGCGCTGGGGACGAGCCCGGTGACGCAGGCGACGTCGGGGTCCGCGGCGAAGGCGGTGGCCAACGCGGCGACCCAGTCACCGTCCACGACGGCGCCTTCGGCAACGAACGCGACGACCTCGCCGCTCGCGGCGAGGAGTCCGGCGTTGCGGGCGGCGGCGAGGCCACCGGTCGGCGCGGCGATCGTGGTGACGCTTCGCCCGCCGATCTCGACCGTCGCGGTGCCGCTGTCGTCGGCGCCGTGCGAGACGACGACGACGTCGAAGTCGGGGTACTCGTTGGCGAGCACCGACCGCATGGTGGTGCCAGCGGCCCCGTCCGTGCAGAGCACCACGGTGACGGACGGCAGCACCAGACCTGCTGCCGGCCGACGCTCGGGCACCGGCATCGGCCGGATCGCGCGCTGGAGGGTGCGGACGTCGATGGTCCCGCCGATGCGGCGACGCTCGGTGATGTCCGCCTCGACGAAGCCGAGCGGCTCGCCGTGGTCGCGGACGAGCAGTCGAGCGCGCCGGTAGCCCGCGGCACCCTCGAGTGCGACCACGTCACGGTGGCTGGACGCGTGCACGTCGGCGCGGTCGACCTCGCCGACCCACAGGGCGCCGTCCCACGTCGGGGACAGCGGCCCGGTCACGATCGGCGAGATGACCATCGCCAGGGTCGCGCGGGTCACCGCGTCCCCACCGGCTGGGGGACGGGGGCGGCCGCCGGGGTGCGGACGACGACGCCGCCGAGGACACGACCGACGGCGTAGCCCGTGACGGTCGACGCGACGGAGAGCACGATCGCGAAGGCACGCAGGGCACCGCCACGACCGATGTGGCGCAGTTCGCGCAACACCGCTCCGGGGATGACCTTCGTCAGGTACGTCGACTCGCTGGCGAGCGAGTCACCCGTGCCGACGCGACGGCTCAGGACGGCCTTCGAGATGCCCTCGTAGTAGCTGCGACGGCGCAGGTAGCGCATCGTCACGCGGTCCGGGGAGACCCGGTGCGAGACGTTCGAGCGCGGTTCGTGGCGGATGCGCGCACCCGGACGGGCCTGGGCGATGCGGATGCAGAGTTCGGTCTCCTCGCAGCCGAGCGGCTGGTTGCCGACGCGGCCGATGCCGGAGCGGAACCCGCCGGCGAGCATGATCGCGTCACGGCGGAACGCCATGCTCGAGCCGATGACGTTGCGCACGTCG
Source organism: Curtobacterium sp. 18060 (assembly GCF_902706105.1). Taxonomy (NCBI): domain Bacteria; kingdom Bacillati; phylum Actinomycetota; class Actinomycetes; order Micrococcales; family Microbacteriaceae; genus Curtobacterium; species Curtobacterium sp. 18060. Next base: position 86,680 of record NZ_CACSJV010000010.1, read on the forward strand.
CCGGGGGTCTCGGGCAGGCCGCGGTAGGAGCAGCCGACGATCCAGAGGAGTTCGTCGGCGTACGGGCCGGCACCGGTGGCGGTGGGCCAGGACGGTGTGGCCCGGCCGCCGACGCCGACGACGTCCGGGTCCTCGAGGGCGGTGAGCATGTGGCCGAGCCAGTCCGGGTCGGCGGTCGCGTCGTCGTCCAGGAACGCGACGACGTCGGCGTCGGTGAGGGCGACGCCCGTGTTGCGGGCACCGGACAGGCCGCGGTCCTCGGTGTTCGGGACGACGCGGAGCTCGGGCCAGCGCGCCGCGGCGCGGGCGAGGAGCTCGGGTTCGTGGTCGATCACGACGACGACCTCGGGGGCCTCGGGCTGGCGCTTGGCGGACTCGACGCTGTCCTGCAGGTCGCCCCAGCGCTGCTGGGTGTAGGCGCAGATGACGACCGCGACGGTCGTCACGCGACTTCCTCCTCGAGGCTGGCGACGGCCGCGACGGGGGCGCCGTGCGGGGCGTGCGCGCCGAGCGGGGCATGCCCGGCCGCGTGGACCGGAGCGTGCGGTGCGGCGGCGTGCGGCACGGCGGCCAGCTGCTCGGCCGGCGCCACGACGCTCATCGCGGCGCGACGGACCTCGGAGCGGCCGATCGCTGCGCGACGACGCTCGTGCATGATCGACTTCAGCACCCGGATGCCGTCGGTCACGGCGTTCAGGTTGCTCGAGCCGTGCACGCGGAGCTTCTCGTGGCTGGGGACCTCGGTGATCGCGAGCTCGGCGGCCGACCAGCGGCAGGTGAGCACGGTCTCGATCTCGAACCCGTCGCCCCAGAGCATCGAGCCGTCGGACGGCTTCGGCAGCTCGGAGGACAGCAGGCCGATCTCCGGCAGGACGTCGGCCCAGAAGGCGTTGTAGCCGTAGCAGAGGTCGCTGTAGCGGGTGCCGAGGATGATGTTGCAGAGCATGTTCAGGCCACGGTTGCCCAGGTTGCGGACGATCGTGATGTCGTCACTGCCGCCGCCGAGCGAGTAGCGGGTGCCCTTCGCGACGTCGGCGCCCTCGACGAGCGCCTGCACGAAGCGCGGGATCTCGTCCGGGTCGGCGGAGCAGTCGGCGTCGAACATGACGACGACGTCGCCGGTGACGGCCTCGAACCCGCAGGCGAGGGCGTTGCCCTTGCCCTTGCGGGTCTGGTGCACGACGCGGATGTCGGGCATCACGCGCTGCGCGGTGGCGATGGTGTCGTCGACGGAGTTGCCGTCGACCAGGATCACCTCGTACACCGGCGGGAGCTTCGGCAGGATGATCTCGAGGTTTCGGGCCTCGTTCCGCGCCGGGATGACGACGGAGACCCTCGGGTCTGCAGGGCGAACGGTACGTGCGGGCATGGGCGCGGTCCTGTCGGGTCAGGGTTGCTGTCGGGTTGTGGCTCGTGTGACGAGCGGCGCGTCCTCGGATGACGCATCGACGACGGTGACCGTCGTCGGTCGAGCAGCGGGACGCGGGTACGACGCCGCCGGCTTCGCAGGTGAGTGGGTACTCTCCCCCGCGTGTCCAACCATCGTCGCGGGCTGGCAGGCGGTCAATGCGCGGTGCGGTCCATTGCGGACACTCGGCCGCGGATACGGAAACCCGCAACACCGCGCCGGCCGCGTGCCGTGGACGCAGGGGCAGACGTGACGGGAGGCGCGGTGCCAGCCCGCCCCGCGCCTCCCGTCCGCTTCCTGGTCGCGACCACCGCACCCGGTGAGCAGAAGACGTCGCCTCCGGACCGCGGAGGCGACGTCTTCTGCTCACTCGATGCGCGCAGCCGCTCAGTTCCGGGCCGCGCCCTCCGTCGCGAACGCCGCACGCAGCGCCGTCGCGAGGTCGGCCACGTGCGGTTCCCGCAGCAGCGAGCTGTGCTCGGCCGCGATCCGCACGGTCTCGGTCCGCCCGCGCAGCAGCGCGGACCAGCCGGTCGCGTCCGGGTTCGCATCGGCGAGCACGTACGTCGCCCGTCCGTGGAACGGCGTCGGGTGGTGCCGCCGGGTGACGAGCTCGGCCTGGTCGAAGAAGGCGTCGAAGTCCTTCTGCCCGCCGTGCCGCAGCACACCAGCGCTGTAGGCCCGCGCGCGCTTCGCGACGTGCTCGCCCCACGACATGCCGGACGGCATGACCCGCCGGACGGCCCCGGCGAGGCGCTGGCCGACGACACGGACGGCGGGGTTGCGGTGTTCGCGGGGCTCGAGCCGTCCGAAGTGCTTCCGGACCCCCTCGGCCCCGGTCCGCGGCAGGTAGGTGTCCAGCAGCGCGACGTGCTCGACCTGCTCGCCGCTCTCGGTGAGCAGCCGGGCGATCTCGAGCGCGATCAGCCCGCCGAGCGAGTGGCCGACCAGCAGGTACGGTCCGCGCGGCTGCACGATGCGCATCAGGGCGACGTACCGGCGGGCGCTGGCCTGGACGCTCCAGTCCGGCATGCCCCGACGCTCGAGGCCGTGCTGCTGGAACGCGTACACGTCGTGCTCGGGCAGGTAGCGGGACAACGGCAGGAACGTCAGGGCGAGCGCTCCACCGCCGGCGAAGCAGAACACCGGCGGGCGGCCGGACTCGCGCGCGCCGGACACCTTGACGACGTCGGGGTGGCTCGGCAGCGCCGTCGTGCCGCTCCGCACCCGTCGGGCGAACGCCCGGAGCGTGGGGTGCTGCAGGACGTCCGACGATCGCAGGTCGATGCCGAGACGGCTCTGCACGAGCGCGAGCATCTCCTCCGCCGACAACGAGTCCCCGCCGAGGGCCGAGAAGTCCTCGTCGAGGTGGACGCCGCGCAGGCCCAGCGCCTCGGCCCAGATCTGCCCGACCACGAGCTCCCACTGGTCGTACTCGCCCTCGACCATCTCGGTCTCGATGCTCGGCGCACCCGGCAGCTCGGCCCGGTCGACCTTGCCGCGCTCGTTCCGCGGCAGCTCGGTCATCGGCACGATCGACGCCGGCACCATGTACTCCGGCAGGCGGTCCCGCAGGGCCAGGCGCAGGGCCGCGGGCGCCGGTGTGCGCTGGCCCGGACGGCCGACGACGTACGCGACGAGGCGGGTGACGGCGGGCGGGTCGACCTGCGCGGTGACGACGGCGTCGTGCACCTCGGGGATCGCGCGGAGCGCCGCCTCGACCTCGCTCGGTTCCACGAGGTACCCGCGGACCTTGACGGCGTCGTCGGAGCGTCCGAGCAGCACGAGCCGGCCGTCCGGCTCGATCCGGGCCAGGTCGCCCTGCCGCCACGTCGGCGTGCCGTCGTCGGTGCGTCCGGCGCGCTCGGCGGTCTTCTCCGGGGCACCCCAGTACCCGGCGGTCAGGCCCTGGGAGACGATGACGAGTTCGCCGGTCTCCCCCGGGTCGGCGGGGCTGCCGTCCTCGCGCAGCACGAGCACCTGCTTGCCGGGCAGCGGCCACCCAGCGGGCACGACGCCCTCGGGCACCGGGGCACCGGGCTCCACGGGGCAGTAGGCCACGCAGCCGGTCTCGCTCGACCCGAAGGCGTTCAGCAGCAGGGTCGTCGGGTCGAGGTGCGGTCGGGCGGCGGCGATGTCGGCACCGGTCACCGCCTCGCCGGTGGTCATCAGGAAGCGGAGGCCGCCGAGCGCGGGGCCCGCCCCGGACGCCTGCGCCCCGGGTGCCGTCTGCGAGCCGACGATCGAGCGCAGCAGGTGCGGGGTGCAGACGAGGACGTTCACGCCCCCGTCGGCGAACCGTGCGAGCAGGCGTTCGACCCCGAGCTCGCGGGGTTCGAGGAGCACGACGCTGCCGCCGTTCAGCAGGGTGTCGAACGAGAACAGCAGACCGGCGGCGAACGACAGCGGCAGGACCACGCCGAGGCGGTCACCGGGTCCGGTGCCGAGGGCGACGGCGTCCTGCTCGGCGTTCGCGAGCTGCTGCCGGTGCGTCAGGACGACACCCTTCGGCATGCCCGTCGAGCCGGAGGTGAACACGATCGCGAACGCGTCGTGGCCGCCCGGGCGGGTGCCGGGCGCGTCGGCCGCTGTGTCCGTCTGCGTTTCGCTGCGCTCGGTCTCGCCGCCGGCTGTCTCGCTGCCCGCGGTCTCGTTGCCCGCGGTCTCGCCGCGTCGTTCGATCAGCTCGTCGAGTGCGTGCACCCGGCCGTCCCGGTCGGCGACGACGGTCGCCGCCAGGTCGGCGCGCGCGGCGTGCGCCACGATCTCGTCGACCCCCGCGAGCTGCGCGACGTGCCCGAGTCGCACGGCTGGCAGGTGCTCGTCGAGCACCACCACGGTGCGCCCCGCGCGGACGAGCGCCAGGATCGCGACGACGGCCTCGGTGGTCTGGCCGGCCATGACGCCGACCGGCTTCGATGCCCCACCGGCCACGGCGCCGACGCCGGCACCACTGTGGTCGTCGGGTCGGAGCTCGGCCCCGAGCACCGACGCGAGGTCGCGCGCCGCCCGGTCCGCCTCACTGAACGTGTAGGGACGGCCGTCCCCGGCAAGAGCAGCGGCGTCGCCGTGGAGCGCGACCACACGGTCCCAGCGGTCCAGCACGGAGTGGTCGTCGGCCAGCGGGATCGCGGCGCGGTGGGTCCAGTGCTCGGTCGTCGTCAGCGGGTCGGCGGAGGTCACGATGACACCTCGGATGCTCGTCGGCGGGCCGCCGCGGGTCCCGCGCCGGTCCTGCGACGGTACGTCCGACGCGGTACGGCCCACGAGCCGTGTCGCGCGGGGTGCGGGGTCACGCAACCCGACCGGGAGGCCCGGTGCACCTCCGCCAGCGTGCTCGGCCCCCGTACGGGGACGGTCCAGAGCCGGGGGCGGCCCGGGTGGGCGCGGAGCATCGTGCGGTTCCGCGCAACCTCGGAATGCGCAGTCCGGAGCCTGTGGATCGCCGATGGAGGCGATGGCGGCGCACGAGTCCGGAGACGAGAACAGCCCCCGGGGATCCCGGGGGCTGTTCTTCGAGTGCTGGGGTACCTGGACTCGAACCAAGAACGACGGTACCAGAAACCGCTGTGTTGCCAATTACACCATACCCCAAAAGGCCTGCTGGCCTGCTGTCCCCGTTGTCCGGGGCACGATCAACTACTGTACAGCATCCCGGAGGTCCACGAGACCACCCACGAGGTCTCGGTGCACTGCCGCGGCCGTCGTGGCACCGTGCCCGGCGGCGACGATGAGCTGCTCCGGCCCGGGAGGGGTCACGTCCCCCACGGCGTACAGCCCGGGAACGGTGGTCCGACCGACCCGGTCGACGACGAGGAGTCCGTGGGCATCGCGCTCCGGGGCCGTCGGCGCACCGGGCGTGTCGGCGCGCAGCCAGTCGAGGTCGGCGTGCCACGTCGGCCGGACGAACCCGCCGGTCCGCGGTTCCACGTGGCCGTCGACCAACCGGACCCCGGTCATGCCGGTCCGGTCGCCCTCGAGGTCCTCGATCACTCGTTCGTCGACCACGACACCGGCACGTGCCAGTCGGGCTCGCCCCGCGTCGTCGAGCGGGGCGACACCGTTCGTGTACACGATGAGGTCGTCGGCCCACGCCGCGATGAGCAGTGCCCGGTCCACGACGTCGTCGGTCTCGCAGATGAAGGCGAGGGGCTCCCCCGCCTTCTCGTACGCATCGCACTCGACGCAGCTGTGCACCGCGGTGCCGTAGAACGCACGGAGCATCGGCAGTGCCGGGAACTCCTCGCGCAGCCCCGTGGCGACGACGACGGACCGCGCCCGCGCGTCCACCTCGGCACCACGCCACGTCCCGTGCAGCCGCCAGCCGTCGGCGTCGGGGGTCACCAGGTCGACCACGGCCTGCACGATCGTCGCCTCGGGGTACTCCTCGACCTCGGCGCGACCGAGCTTCCGGAGCTCGAGCGGGGAGATCCCGTCACGCGTCAGGAAGCCGTGCGAGCGCAGGGTCGCGGCGTTGCGTGGCCGGTTCGCGTCGACGAGGAGCACCGTGCGCTTCGCCCGCACCAGGTTGAGCGCAGCGCTCAAGCCGGCCGGCCCGGCGCCGATGACCGCGACGTCGTGGACGACCGGGGTACTCGGCGCGTCGGTGGGTCCTGCAGCGCTTCCCGCGGTGCTCATCGTTCGCCGTTCAGCGGGCCGCGAGGGTGCGGAGCCGCGTCAGGGTGGACTCCTTGCCGAGGATCTCCATCGACTCGAAGAGCGGCGGGCTGATCCGGCGTCCGGACACCCCCACGCGCAGCGGACCGAAGGCGACCCGGGGCTTCAGCCCGAGGTCGTCGATGAGCGCCGTGCGGAGGGCACCCTCGATCGCCTCGGTGCGCCAGTCGTCGAGCTGCTCGAGCGCCGCGATGCCGGCCGTGAGCACGGCGCCGGTGTCGCCCTTGAGCGATGCCAGTGCGTCGTCCTCGACCACCAAGTCGGCGTCGGCGGTGAACAGGAACCCGAGCATCGCCGGGGCCTCACCGAGCAGCTGCATGCGCTCCTGGACGAGCGGCGCCGCCTTCGTCAGGACCTCGGTCTGCTCCGCGGTCGGCGGGTCGGCCACGAGGTCGGTCAGGTACGGCAGGAGCCGGGAGCGGAAGTCCGACGGCTCGAGCAACCGGATGTGGTCGCCGTTGATCGCCTCGGCCTTCTTGTGGTCGAAGCGCGCCGGGTTCGGGTTGACGTCGGTGACGTCGAACCTCGCCACCATCTCGTCGATCGAGAAGACGTCGCGGTCGGCGCCGATCGACCACCCCAGCAGGGCCAGGTAGTTGACGAGCCCCTCGGGGATCATGCCGGCGTCGCGGTGGTGGAACAGGTTCGCCTCGGGGTCGCGCTTCGAGAGCTTCTTGTTGCCCTCGCCCATGACGTACGGCAGGTGACCGAACACCGGGATCGCCGGTGCGAGCCCGATCTCGTACAGCGCCTCGTACAGGGCGATCTGCCGCGGGGTCGACGACAGCAGGTCCTCGCCGCGCAGGACGTGCGTGATGCCCATCAGGGCGTCGTCCACCGGGTTCGTGAACGTGTACAGCGGCTTGCCGTTCGGCCGGACGACCACGAAGTCCGGGAACGTCCCCTGCTTGAAGGTGATCTCGCCACGGACGAGGTCGTCGAAGCTCAGGTCACGGTCCGGGACCCGGAGTCGCAGCGCCGGCTCGCGGCCCTGGTCGCGGAACGCCTGACGCTCGTCGTCGGACAGGTCCCGCTCGTGGTTGTCGTAGCCCTGCTTCGGATCGCGCCCGGCAGCCTTGTTGCGGGCCTCCATCTCCTCGGGCGTGACGAAGGACTCGTAGATGTGCCCGGACGCCTTGAGCTTCGCGATGACGTCGTCGTAGATCGCGGTCCGCTCCGACTGCCGGTACGGTCCGTGCTCACCGCCGGCGTCGACGCCCTCGTCCCAGTCCAGCCGGAGCCAGCGCAGGCCGTCGAGGATCTGCAGGTAGGACTCTTCGCTGTCCCGCGCGGCGTCGGTGTCCTCGATGCGGAACACGAGCTTGCCGCCGGTGTGGCGTGCGTACGCCCAGTTGAAGAGCGCCGTGCGGATGAGCCCCACGTGCGGGGTCCCCGTCGGGCTCGGGCAGAAACGGACGCGGATCTCGGACCCGGAAGCAGTGGTGAATGGCGCAGTCATGACCCGCCAATGCTACCGTCACGCCCTGCTCGAGAGCCCCCGTGAACGCAGAAAACCCCTGACCAGTGCTGGTCAGGGGTTCCCTGGTGTTGCAACGTTAAGTCCGGCGGCGTCCTACTCTCCCACAAGGTCCCCCTTGCAGTACCATCGGCGCTGAGAGGCTTAGCTTCCGGGTTCGGAATGTGACCGGGCGTTTCCCTCTCGCTATGACCACCGGAACA
>NZ_CACSJV010000011.1:0-86111 GCF_902706105.1 Curtobacterium sp. 18060
CGGCTCCCCCGCGCGGTGGAGCCGACCACCCGCCCAAGTCCCGCCGGATGGCGGAGGCGCCCCGTGCCTCCCGGCCAATAGCGTCGACGCAGGCGGCGCAGGCCGTCGCGAGAGGGGTACGACATGCTCACCATCGAAGGGGTGACCAAGCACTTCGGCGACCGCCGGGTGCTCGACGACGTGGGGTTCACGGTCGGCAACGGCCGCCTCACCGGGTTCGTCGGCGGCAACGGCGCCGGCAAGACGACCACCATGCGGATCATGCTCGGCGTGCTGCAGGCCGACGCGGGATCCGTCTCGATCGACGGCACCGCGGTCCGGCCCGCCGACCGCCGCCGCTTCGGCTACATGCCCGAGGAACGCGGGCTGTACCCGAAGATGCCGGTGGCCGAGCAGATCACCTACATGGCCCGGTTGCACGGCGTCGACAAGCGCGCGGCGACCACGCGGACCACCGAGTTGCTCGAACGACTCGAGCTGACCGGCCACGCCGACGACCCCGTCGAGAAGCTGTCGCTCGGCAACCAGCAGCGGGTGCAGATCGCCGCGGCCCTGGCTCACGACCCCGAGGTGCTGGTGCTCGACGAGCCGTTCTCGGGCCTCGACCCGATGGCCGTCGACACGGTGCTGGGCGTCCTGCGCGAGACCGCGGCGCGCGGGGTCCCGGTGCTGTTCTCGAGCCACCAGCTCGACGTCGTCGAACGGCTCTGCGACGACGTCGTCGTGATCGCGGGCGGCACCATCCGTGCTGCCGGCCCGCAGGACGAACTCCGCAAGCAGGCCGGGCCCGCCGCCTGGGAGCTGCTGGTCGACGGCGACGTCGCCTGGCTCCGCGACGAGCCCGGTGTGACGGTCCGCGAGTTCGACGGCGGCTACGCCGTCTTCGAGGCCGACCCGTCCACCGCCCAACACGTCCTGCAGCGGGCCGTCCAGCAGGGCACCGTCGGGTCGTTCGCCCCGCGGGTCCCGCGGCTCAGCGAGGTCTTCCGGGAGGTCATCCGATGAACGACTCCTTCGTGCAGGCCGTGCGGCTCGTCTCCGCACGCGAGATCCAGGCACGCATCCGCAGCAAGGCCTTCGTGGTCTCCGCCCTCATCCTGATCGGTATGGTCGTCGCGTCCATCGTGGTCGGCGGCATCGTCGGCAAGGCCACCGCCGACGACACCACGCCGGTCGCCGTGGTCGACAGCGTCTCGCTGCCCACCACGAGCGGGCTCGACGTCACGAAGTCCGGTTCCGTCGCCGACGCGGAACGGCTCGTGCAGAACGGCGACGTCGACGCGGCGATCGTGCCGTCCGACGACCCGCTCGGCTACAAGGTCGTCGGCCTCGACGAGGCCCCGACCGACGTCGTCTCCGCGCTGAGCGTCACACCGCGGATCGAACTGCTCGACCCGGACGCGCTGCCCGGCGGACTCGTCTACCTCATCGCCATCGCGTTCGGCGTCGTGTACTTCGCCTCGGCCGTGACCTTCGGCCAGTCGATCGCGCAGAGCGTGGTCGAGGAGAAGTCGACCAGGGTCGTGGAGATCCTGATGTCCGCGATCTCGGCCAGGGCGCTGCTCGCCGGCAAGGTCCTCGGCAACAGCGTGATGGCCTTCGCGCAGATCGTCGCCGTGGCGATCGCCGCGGTCGTCACCCTGGCGGTGACCGGGCAGGACAACATGTTCTCGATGCTCGGCCCGAGCATCCTGTGGTTCGTCGGGTTCTTCGCCGTCGGCTTCGTGCTCATCGCGTCGCTGTTCGCCGCGGCGGCCGTGCTCGTGTCGCGTCAGGAGGACGTCGGCAGCGTCACCACGCCGGTGATGATGCTCGTGATGATCCCGTACATCCTGATCATCGTCGCGTACAACAACCCGACCGTGCTCGGCATCATGTCGTACGTGCCGTTCAGTGCACCGATCGGCATGCCGATGCGGATCTTCCTCGGCACGGCCGAATGGTGGGAGCCGATCCTGTCGCTCCTGATCGTGGTCGCCGCGGTGGTCGTGGTCGTCCTGGTGGGCGCCCGCGTCTACGAGAACGCGCTGCTGCGGACGGGCAGTCGCGTGAAGCTGACGGAGGCGCTGCGCGGCTGACGCCGCCGGCCCGGCAGATCGGACGGGAGGCCCGGATCACGTGAGCAGATCGGCTCACGTGATCCGGGCCTCCCGTCGTCAGTCCGCGCGCACCGAGAAAACGTCGCCCGGCTGGCACCCGAGCTCCTGGCAGAGCCGGGTGAGCGTGGAGAACCGGATCGCGCGTGCCCGGTTGTTCTTCAGCACCGACAGGTTCACCACGGTCACCCCGACCCGGTCGGCGAGCTCGGTCAGCGTCATGCCCCGAGCGGCGAGCAGCTCGTCGAGGTGGCAGACGACCGCGTGACCGTCCTCCTGTTCCGGGGGCATCAGACCAGCCCGGACTGGTCGCGCACCATCCGCTGCGAGGCGGTCAGGGCGAACCGGAAGCAGATGACGACGAGCAGACCGAGGTACACCGGCACGAACTGGTGGTCGACGTCGGGCGTCGGGAGGCGCCCGTCCCAGCCGAGCCCCGACACCACCCAGTTCCACCCCATCCGGCGGACGAACTGGGGCACGAACCCGGCCACCAGCACCGCAGCCGCGAGCCAGTCGAGGATGCGGGTCGTCGACCGATCGAACAGCCCGCCGCGTGAGATCTTCCACGCCACCGCCGCCACCAGGGCGATGAGCGCACTGACGAACAGGACCTCGAGCGCGTCACCGACCCGGATGTACCCGATCGCCCCGGCCGGCACGTCCGCGATCGGGGCCCGGAGCACGAGGTGTTCGGCGGTGACGGTCGCACCACCGGGCGGCTGCGGGACCTCGCTCGTCGCGGTCATCCGGACGGGCACCGACACCGTCCCGGAGCTGAGCGAGCGGACGAGCAGGTCGACGTACCGCCAGACGACGAGCGCGATGCCGATCACGCAGCAAGCGACGTAGGCGAGGTAGGAGTTCCGCCCGCGGGGCGGTTCGTACACGGGTGCGGTCATGGCGTCTTCCCTGTCGATCATCGATACCATCGAATTTCGATACAACGATAAACGATGGGTCAGACCGGTGCAAGACCCGTCCCGCTCCGACCTACAGCAGGCCGAAGACCGCCTGCGCGCCGAGGCTCGTGCCCGCCACGAGCACCCAGAGCGCGATGCCGAGCAGCATCGGACGGAAGCCGGCACGTCGCAGCGCCGCGAAGTCCGTCGAGCACCCGATCGCCGCCAGGGCCACCGTGATGAGGAACGAGGCCGCGGTCGAGAACTCCGGGGCAGCGTCAGCCGGCAGCACCCCGACGGTCCGGAGCAGCACCACCACGAGGAACCCGATCAGGAACCACGGGACCAACCGGAACACGCGGAACCCGCTGCGCGACCCCGTGTCGGGCGCGAGCTGCTCGCGGGAGGCGCGTCGGGCCTCCAGTCCGGCCAGCCCGATGACGATCGGGATGATCATCAGGGTCCGCACCAGCTTCACGACGACCGCCGTGTCGGTCGCCTGGCGACCGTAGACCGTCGCGGTGGCGACGACGGACGACGTGTCGTTCACCGCAGTGCCCGCGAACACGCCGAAGGCGTGCTGGCTGAGGCCGAGGGCGTGGCCGAGCAGGGGGAAGGCGAACACCGCGGCGATGTTGCAGAGGAAGATCGTCGACATCGCGTAGGCGACGTCCGCGCTGACCGCACCGATGACGGGCGTGACGGCCGCGATCGCGGACGCACCGCAGATCCCGGTCCCCACGCCGATCAGGGTGCGGAGGGCGCTCGACACCCGCAGCAGACGGCCGATCCCCCAGGCGGCACCGAGGCACACCACGAGGGTCGTCAGCATGACCGGCAGGGTCTCGCCGCCGATGCGCAGGACCTCGCCGATCGACAGCTGCGCGCCGAGCAGGACCACCGCGAACTGCAGCACACGGCTCGACGAGAACTTCACGCCGGGAGCGAGCACGGCGAGGCTGCCTCCGGTGCGGCGACGGACGAGCCAACCGAGCACCGCGCCGATCAGGACGGCGGGGACGGGTCCGCCCACGACCGGGACGACCGATCCGATCAGGGTCGCGACGAGGCCGATCGCGACGGCGACGGCGACACCGGGTGCGGCGGTGCGGGCGAACTGCATGGGAACAGCATCTCGTGCTCGCGGCCGTCGTGCGGTCCAGCCGGGCAGGATGGTGCGGTGGAGTACTCGGGCGAGCGGTGGGTGCAGCGGCTGCGCGACGGCGAGATGCCGAAGCGGTGGCCGTTCCTGGTCGGCCTCACGATCGTCACGGTGGCCGGCGGGATCGGGGTGTACTTCTCGGCGACCCACCTCGACGGCATCCTGCACTCGGACGCCCGACGCCCCTTCGCCGTGCCGTTGTTCTCGGTGCTGCTGCTCGGGTTCGGGCCCGTGGCCGCGGTGCTGTCCTGGCTGCGCGGGCGGCGCGACCGCGTGGTGCTGGACCGGATCCGCCGGAACGGGACCTCGACGCGCTTCCACCTGCCCGTCCTCCGCTCGGGCCCGTACGCCGCCGACGACTTCCCGGACCCGAGGCCGGAGCTGTGGACGGTCGACGCGGCGGGTCTCCACGCGTGGTCACCCGAGCGCGACGATCCCGTGTTCGACCTGGTGTGGGACGACGTCAGGACGATCGAGCTGGCCTCGACGGACGTCCGCGGACAACGCACCGACACCGGGATCTGGATCGTCACCGAGGCGGTGGGTCGGTTCGTGCTGCTGCCGCGCGCAGTCATCGGGCGGCCGTTCGGCGCGAGCGTGACGAAGATCCACATCCTGATGCAGGTGCTCCGGTCGCTGCGGCGCGAGTTCGATCCGCGCCACGACACCGGGCGCTCCGGTCGAGCCGCGGCCGATCGATGACGACACCCGACGAGCAGTGGGTGCAGCGGCTGCGTGACGGCGAGATGCCGAAGCGGGGGCCGGTCCTGCTCGTGGCCGCGGTGACGACGGCCGCGGGGCTCGGCGTGCTCGTCGCCGAGTTCGCGTCGCCGGATTTCCTGCGCGGTCTCGACAGCGCCCGCACACAGGCCAACTTCGTCCTGTGGCCGCTGTTCGTCGCCGGGTTCGGCCTGCTGCTGGCGGTGGTGACCTGGAGCGCCGGTCGGACCGATCGCCGCACCCTGGCACGGATCCGGGAACGCCACACGCCCCGGTTCCACCTGCCGGTCTCCGCGTCGGGGTTTCGGGCGACCGACGACCTGCCGGGCCCCCGACCCGAGATCTGGACCGTCGACGCGTCCGGTCTGCACGCGTGGGCGCCGTCGCGGGCGGAGCCGGTGTTCGACCTGCCCTGGACCCACATCCGGAAGTTCTCCGTGGCCACGAAGGACGCACGCGGACAACGGGTCGACTTCGGCGTCTGGATCAGCACGACGGTCGGCGAGGACGTCGTGGTGGAGCCACGACCAGCGCTCGGACGCGGGTTCGAGGGCGGCCCGGACAAACTCGCGACGATCGTTCGGGTCCTCCGCGCACTGCAGCGCGAGCTCGGCGGTCGGGGTGCTGCCGCCGATCAGCCCTGAGCGGTCGGGACCTCGCCGGTCATGTCGACGCGCTCGGTGCCGTCGTTCCAGATGTACGTCGCGGTGGTGCGACCGGAGGCGTCAGCGTTCGCCTCGTTCGCCTTCGCGTACGTGTAGGTGACCTTGATCGAGGCGTCGGCCAACCGCTCGATGGCCGGCTCGAACGCGTACTGCTCGGAGGTCGCGGTGCCGAGGTACCGGCCCTGGTGGAAGAGCAGGATCGCGTACGGCGAGCCAGCGGTGCCGAACTCGGGCGCGACGACGGACCAGGACAGTGAGGCGCAGGCGTCGTAGCCGGTGTAGTCGGCGTTCGCGGCGTCCCACTTGGTGTCCTCGAGGCCGGCGGGCGACGGCAGCGCAGCGATCCCGGCGGCTGCTGCCTCGGAGCCGGTCTCGGGACCACAGGTCGGGGTGGGCGTCGGTGTCTGGCTCGGCGTGCTCGTCGGCGTCGGGGTGGCTGCCGTGTCCGTCGGCGCCGCGGTCACGGTCTCGGTGACGGTCGGGGTCGCGTCGCCACCGTCCCCGCCACCGGAGCAGCCGGTCAGCAGGGCGACCACGGCGGCGCCGGTCAGGATCAGGGCAGTCTTCGAGGTACGCACCACTCCACGGTGCACCGGCGGCGGTGTCGGCGCTCGCATCGTTACCGGCCCGTAGTCTGCTGGCATGCGGGGAGAGGGCATCGGGGCATCGGTGGGGACGGTCGACGTCATGGACGACGTGCTCCCCGGCCCGCACGGACCGGTCCCGATCCGGCGCTACCGACCGAAGGCCCCGGCAGCCGCTCCGACCCTGGTCTGGCTGCACGGGGGCGGGTTCTTCCGGGGCGACCTGGACCTGCCCGAGTCGGACGCCGTGGCCCGGGCACTCAGCGCCCGCGGCATCCCGGTGGTCACCGTCGACTACCGCCTCGGTCCGCTGCCCGGCATGCCCTGGATCGGGCGGACGGGCCCCCGAGCACGCCGACGTGCACCGCATGCACGCGACGAGGTCGTGGCGGTGCTCCGCTCACTCGCAGAGGAGTGTCCGGCCCGCACGGACCGGTCCCGATCCGGCGCTACCGACCGAAGGCCCCGGCAGCCGCTCCGACCCTGGTCTGGCTGCACGGGGGCGGGTTCTTCCGGGGCGACCTGGACCTGCCCGAGTCGGACGCCGTGGCCCGGGCACTCAGCGCCCGCGGCATCCCGGTGGTCACCGTCGACTACCGCCTCGGTCCGCTGCCCGGCATGCCCTGGATCGGGCGGACGGGCCCCCGAGCACGCCGACGTGCACCGCATGCACGCGACGAGGTCGTGGCGGTGCTCCGCTCACTCGCAGAGGAGTGTCCGGCCGGCCTGGTGCTCGGTGGCGCGAGCGCTGGAGCGTGCCTCGCCGCCACCGTGATCCCGGCCGGACCCGCGCTGGCCGGCGCCGTGCTCGCGTACGGTTTCTTCCACGCGCGGATACCCCGCGACCCAGCGGTGCAGCGTCTCGTGCGCGGGCACCGGCGGATCACGCACGCTCCACTGTTGCTCGACGCCGCGAACCGCACCTACGCCGGGCCGCTCGGCGCCGGAGCGTTCCCGGCGCCGGAGGACCTCAGCACGTTCCCGCGCACCCTGGTGCTCGACGCCGAGCGGGACACGATGCGCGCATCCGGCGACCGGTTCGCACGGCAACTCGGTGCCGCGGGGGTCGATCTCGAACGGCACGTCCTGCCCGACAGCCGGCACGCGTTCCTCAACCGACCGGGCAGCATCGACTTCGCGGCTGCCGTCGACCTGATCGCTTCGTGGGTGGTCCGACAGCCCGTCTGAGCGTTCGAGCGTGTGCGACCGTCGGACATTCCGGTGACGCCACGACGAACCGGACGTATTCTGCAGTCGGAAGCAACGGCGGTTCCGAACACCCTTCGCCACGTTCACCGTCGTGGCGTCCCGCCTCTGCGACGAAGAGTCCTACCGTGACCGAACACCTCATCGAGTACGTCGCCCGTGACCGCACGGGCATCACCGCCGTCGTGACGACCACCAGCGTCATCGACGTCGACACCGTGATCCAGCACATCCGCTCCGGACACACCGGCTACTACGTGGCCGCCGACTCCTGGAAGCGCACACCGGTCCGGAGCATGTCGTTCATCGGCGGCACCTACCTGTTCGCGAACTGGGACGGCTCGAAGCGGAACATGCTGCACGACCTGGCGTTCCGGTCGCCGGCGGGCGCGGTCCGGACAGAGGAGCCGACGGAGACCCGCTTCGCGCGCTTCCTCAGCGCGGTGTTCGGCCGCCGACTGCCGCAGCCCTGACCCCCGCCTACCCTGCCGCTGCCGCTGCGCACGTCCGTGAGAGCATGACGGGCATGCAGAAGGGGGAGCACATGCTCGCGAAGGACGTGTCCGACAAGCGGTTCCGACCGACCAAGTGGCGGGAGGGCTACGACCAGGGTGAGGTCGATGCGTTCCTCGACCGGATCCAGACCACCCTCGCCGGGTACGAGCAGGGGCGGCCGGTGGATCCGCTCACGCCGGATGACGTGACCGCCGTGCGATTCCAACCGACGAAGTTCCGCGAGGGCTACGACCAGGACCAGGTCGACGACTTCCTCGACGAGGTCGTCATCGCGCTCCGCCAGCACGCGGTGCGCTGAGACCGACACCGACGCAGAACGACATCCCCGTCGTCGTGCGACAACGGGGATGTCGTTCCGGGTCGATCCCGGCAGTCGATCCAGCCCTCAGACCTGCGCGCCCTCCAGCGTCGCCGCGAGCGGGTCGAAGTCCTCGGGCAGCGACGCGATCGGCGCGACGGTCGACTCGACCTCGATGAACGAGCGGGCGGCGATCGACTCCTCGACCGCGACCATGGTGTCGAGCACGTGGTAGCCGACCTCGCCGGTCGCGATGTGCGAGCCGCCGCCACGGATGGCCCGCGCCATGTCGAGCACGCCGAGCCCACGGCCGACGGTGGGCTCCTCGTCGAGCAGCACGTCCCACTCCTGCGAGAAGGGGAACGTCGCGTCCGCGGTCAGCGGTCGCGCGATCCGGATCGGGTGCCCGCCACCGAACGTGTTCGGGTCGGGCAGGACGATCGTGCCCTCGGTCCCGTTGACCTCGAACACGCCGTGCCGGAACAGCGGGGTGTCGAACGACAGCAGCGACTGTGCGTTGCCACCCTGCTCGAACGAGGTCAGGACGGAGACGTGGGTCGGCACCTCGACGGGGAACGAGTCGCCCGCGTTCGGTCCGACGACCAGCTGCCGCGTCGACCGCGACTGAGACCCAGTCGCGACGACGGAGTCGATCGGTCCGAGCAGGTGCACGAGCGCCGTGAAGTAGTACGGGCCGATGTCGAACAGCGGGCCTGCGCCCTTGGCGTAGAGGAACGACGCGTTCGGGTGGAACACGTCCGGCCCCTGCCACTGCATGCTCGTGACCGCGGTGAGCGGGGTACCGATCGCACCGGCCTCGATCGCGCGCTTGGCGGTCTGCCACCCCGGGCCGAGCACGGTGTCGGGCGCGATGCCGAGCTTCAGGCCGAGGGAGTCGGCGAGTTCGACGAGCGACGCGGCCGAGGCACGGTCCACACCGATCGGCTTCTCGCTCCACACGTGCTTGCCGGCACGCAGTGCGTCCATCGAGACGGCGACGTGCGTGGCGGGGAGCGTCAGGTTGATGACGATCTCGACGTCGGGATCGGTGAGCACGGATGCGCCGTCGCCCGAGGCCGCGACACCCCACTTCGAAGCCGACGCCGCGGCGCGCTCCGTGTCGATGTCGCCGATCCGGACGACCTCGACGTCGGGGAACGTCGTGAGGTTCGCCAGGTACTGCTCGCTGATCATGCCGGCGCCGATGAAGCCGATGCCGACGCGTCCGGTGCGGGTCATGCGGACACCTCCGATGCGGACGACGAACCGGCCGGCGCGAGCTGCGCCGCGAGCCACTCGTACGACTGCTGCACACCGTCGAAGACGTCCCCGTCGAACCCGTCGAACTCGATCACGGCGTACTCGAGCACCGTCGCCGCACGGAGGGCCTCGGCGAGCCGGACTTCGCCCTGGCCGGCCGGGGTCTGGTCGGTGGGGATCGTCGCGGTGGAGATGTCGTCGCGCATCGGACCGTCCTTGACGTGCACGGCGACGATGCGGTCGCCGAGCTCCTCGATGAACGCGACGACGTCGATGCCCGCGGCCGATGCCCAGTACAGGTCGAGCTCGAGCACCACGGCCGGGTCGAGCAGCGACGCGAGCACCTGCAGCGCGGGCTGGCCGTCGATCCGCGGCCGGAGCTCGTGGTCGTGGTTGTGGTAGCCGACGCGCAGACCGTGCTCGGCGGCCTCGACGGCAGCGGCGTTCAGTCGTGCGGCGACGCGCTCGACGCCCTCGCGGGTCGTCCACGCGTCGGGCCCGACGAACGGGTCGATGACGATCTCGAGGCCGAGTTCCTTCGCCGCCGCGAAGGTGTCGGCGTGCGACGGGGCGGTCATCACGGTGCCGTCCGGCAGCGGGATGGTCTCCTCGACCAGGAACGCGTGGCCGGTCTTCGCGGTGATGCCGTGGGCGTCGAACGCGGACTTGAGCTGCGCTGCTCGGTCCACGAACGCGAACGCTTCGACGGTGTCGAAGCCGATCTCGGCCAGGCGGCGGACGCCGCCGTCGAGGTCGGGCTCCAGCGCGGCGTTCACCGTGTAGAGCTGCAGGGAGATGGCGGGAGCCATGTCGGGTCCTTTCCGGGGGTGGTGCAGGTGACTGCCTGGAGGCGCGACTCGCGTTGCGGACGCGAGTCGCGCCTCCCGGCGGCTGGATTGGTGCGGTGCCTACCGGACCGACTTGATCGGCAGGATCACGAGGGCGCCGAGGATGACGGCGACGCCGGCACCCCAGAGCATGAGCGTGTAGTTCTGACCACCGCCGATGCCGAGCAGGAACAGGCCGACGGCCGGAGCGAGCGACTGCGGCAGCGCGTTCGCGATGTTGATGACGCCGAGGTCCTTGCCGGGGCGTTCCGGGTCGGGCAGCACGTCGACGATCAGGGCGGTGTCGATGGCAGCGTAGATGCCGAAGGCGAAGCCGAGGACGATCTCGGCGAAGTAGAAGCCGCCGACGGTGTCGACGTGGGCCAGGATCACGAGGCCGACCGCGGTCAGTGCGGTGGAGCCCCAGACGAAGACCTTGCGGCGCTGGACGCGGTCCGACACCCAACCGGAGACGGCGGCGCTGACGAGCAGGGCGACCGTGTAGAGCAGGACGCCGAACGCGACGACCCCGACGGCCTCGGCCTGCGGCAGACCGATGCGGTCCTGCATGTAGAGCAGGCGGTACGTCGTGAACATGAACGTGCCGAACGTGATGAGGAAGCGACCCCACCAGGCGAGTCCGAAGTCGCGGTGCTTGAACGGGTTCGTCCAGAACGAGCTGATCAGGTTGATCCAGCTGAACGGCTTGACCGGCGTCGTCGGCAGGTCGTCGCGTGCCACGAAGCAGTAGACGAGGATCGCGATGATCGCCAGGACACCGGGGGCGATGAAGAGCACCGGGAGGTTGCCGACCAGGTACACGGCCAGGTACAGGCCGGCGAGGATCGCGATGTTCTGCGCGAGGGCGATGACGCTCGAGGCCTTGCCGCGCTGGAACTCCGGCACGTTGTCGGCGAAGCTCGCGGTCAGCGTGGCGAGGACGGCGTTCGCCGTGACCTGCGCGAGGACCCAGGCCAGCGTGAGCTGCAGGACGTTCGGCGAGAACGCGAGCCAGGCGAGCGAACCGACGAAGACGATGACGCCGCCGAGCATCCACGGGCGTCGACGTCCCCACCGGCTGCGGGTGCGGTCGGAGATCGCGCCGAACAGCGGGTTTGCGAACAGTGCACCGAGGGCACCGAACGGCAGGACGGAGCCGACCACGGTCTCGGGGCTCGTGGGGTTGAGCTCGGTCGCCTTGATCGACATGCTCACGAAGACCGGCGTGAGCAGGGCGACGAACAGGCCGAACTGGGCGAAGCTGAGGCCCCAGAGGTAGCCGCGGCCCACACGCATCGTGCTGACGGACTGCGTGATCCCCTCGACCGAGAACGCTCGGGGCGCCGCGGCGTCCGAGGCGGTGGCACCGGCGGCTGCGGTGACCGCCGGCGATGCGGTCCCGGCGATGCCGCGGGTGGGTTCTTCCTTCGACGTCGGTGTCGACATGACTCCTCCTCGAGTCATAGGGGGCTTCGGGGCCCTCGAATACCTAGTGCTGCTAGGTGATCGGGACTGTAGCACCGGAAACCTCCGACCAGAAGTTTTTGTCCCGATTGTTGCGCCGGTACATTGGCACGCGTGACCTCCAACGATGGAATCGGCACCAGGGGCCCCTACGCCAAGGGCGTGCAGCGTCGGCGGGAGATCCTCGACCAGACGCTCGACGTCGTCGCCTCGCGCGGGATCGACGGCACCTCACTGCGCGCCATCGGCGATGCGATCGGGGTCTCGCACGCGGCACTGAAGCACTACTTCTCGTCCCGCGAAGCGCTGCTGGTCGAGGTCCTGCGGGAACGCGATGCTGCCTCGGACCGGGCGCTCGGCGACACGGCCGGGGTCTTCACCCGGCTGGCCTTCGTCGCTGACCGGAACGTCAGCGAGCCGGCACTCGTGACGCTCTACACGACCCTGCTCGGGGCGTCGGTGGAGTCCGGCAACGAGACGGCGCGGGAGTTCTTCGCCGCCCGGTTCGACGAGGCACGGGGGAACCTGGTCGCCCAGCTGCACGACGAGCTCGCGGCGTCGGGGCGGCACTCGGACGCCGACCTCGAGCAGGTGGCGTCGCTCATCATCGCGGCGTTCGACGGGCTGCAGGTGCAGTGGCTGCTGGACCGGAACGTGGACATCGCGGGGACGCTGCGGTTGCTGGAGCGGGTGTTGTAGGGGGGACTCGGAACGACACCGGGTCGACTCGGAACGACGTCCCCGTCGTCGTACGACAACGAGGACGTCGTTCCGAGTCGACGAACGACCCCTACTTCTCGCCGTCCTCTTCCGGGTTGAAGTGCGAGTCGTCCCCGACGTGCCCAGCGGCGAGGCCGTCCGGGTCGTTGGGGATGGTGTTGTCGTCGCCGAGCCCGCCCGGCTTCTCGATGCCCTCGGAGTCGTTCACGGGGGCCTTGGCGTCGTCGTCGTGCGTGTTGCTGCTGTCGGTCATGGTCTGCTCCAGTGCAGTGGTCGAACCGAGGGCGACGCCCCCGGCAGGTGCTGACCTCGGACGCTACGTGCCGCTGCTCGGAATCCACCCACCAGCCGCGTGCCCCGATCGGTCGACAGCGGAGTCGCCGCTCGGTAGATTGTTCAACAACCCGCGACGACAGGGAGTCCCCGTGACGACGATCGACCTGAACAGCGACCTCGGCGAGGGGTTCGGCGCCTGGACGATGGGCGACGACGCCGCGATGCTCGACGTCGTGTCGAGCGCCAACATCGCCTGCGGATTCCACGCCGGCGACCCGACGATCATGCTCGCCACCGCCCGCGCTGCCGCCGAGCGCGGGGTCGCGATCGGTGCGCACGTCGCCTACCGCGACCTCGCCGGCTTCGGCCGCCGTCCGGTGCACGTCACCCCGGACGAACTCCACGCCGACGTCGTGCACCAGCTCGGCGCGATGGCCGCCACCGCGCGGGTCGCCGGCACCGCCGTCACCTACGTCAAGCCCCACGGCGCCCTGTACAACACCGCGTGCGCCGACCCGGTCCAGGCCGAGGCCGTGGTCCGGGCGATCGCCGACGTCGACAGCTCGCTCGCGGTGCTCGCGCTGCCGGGTTCCGAACTCCTGCTCGCTGCCGAACGCCACGGGCTGCGCGCGGTCGCGGAGTCCTTCGCCGACCGCGCCTACGAACCCGACGGCTCCCTGGTGTCCCGCAGCACGCCGGGTTCGGTGCTCCACGATCCGGACGAGGTCGCCGACCGCGTCCTCCGCATGGTCACCGACGGGGTCGCGACCGCCGTCGACGGCTCCGAGCTGCGGGTCAGCGCCGACTCCGTCTGCGTCCACGGCGACTCCCCCGGCGCCGTCGCGATGGCCCGCGCGATCCGAGCCCTGCTGACCGAGCACGGCGTCGCGATCGCGCCGTTCGCACCGTGACCGTCCTCGACCTCCGACCAGCTGGGCGTACCGCCTTGCTCGCCACCTTCGACTCCCTGCCGCAGGTCGCCGCCTTCCGCGCCGGGCTGACCGCGGCTCGGCTGCCCGGCCTCACCGAGGTCGTGTCCGGCGCGCGGACACTGCTGCTCCGCTACGACCCGGCGACGACCGACGCCGCGAGACTCCGCAGTGCGATCGAACGGGTCGTCCCGTCCGCCGACGCCGACGCGGCGAGCGCCGCGGACCCCCTCGTCATCCCGGTGGTCTACGACGGCGAGGACCTCGACCAGGTCGTCGCCCTGACGGGCATGCGCCGCGACCGCGTGATCGCGTGGCACACCGGCCAGCTCTGGACGAGCGCGTTCTGCGGCTTCGCCCCGGGCTTCAGCTACCTCACCGGCACCGAGCCGTCACTCGACCTGCCACGCCGGAGCACGTCGCGCACCGCCGTGCCGAGCGGTGCCGTCGCACTGGCGGGCGAGTTCAGCGCCGTCTACCCGCGCGTCTCCCCCGGCGGCTGGCAGCTCATCGGCCGCACCGACGTGCCGATGTGGGCACTCGACCGGGAACCGCCGGCGCTGGCACCCGCCGGCACCCGGGTCCGGTTCGTCGACGCGGGTGCGGCATGAGCGCGCTGACCGTCCTGCAGGTCGGCTACGGCGCGGCAACGCAGGACCTGGGGCGCCCCGGCTTCAGTGACATGGGCCTCGGCGCGGCGGGCGCCGCCGACCGCGGGTCCGCAGCACTGGCCAACCGGCTGGTCGGCAACCGTCCCGATGCGGCCGTCCTGGAGGCCCTGCTCGGCTCCGTCACGCTGCGGACCGACGCGTACGTGGCCGTCGCCACCGCCGGGGCCGCCTGCCCGGTCGAGATCGAGCGAGCGGACGGCCGGGTCCGCGGTGCGGCCTCGCACGAGGTCCTGATGCTCGCACCGGGTGACACGCTCCGGATCGGTACGGCCACCGCCGGGCTGCGCTCCTACATCGCGGTCCTCGGCGGGTTCGCGGTCGAGCCCGTACTGGGCAGTCGCTCGTGGGACTCGCTCGCACGCCTCGGGCCTCCGCCGTCGTCGCCGGGTGACGTCCTGCCGATCGGCGATGCGCGCGCCTCGTGGCCGATCGTCGACGCCGTGCCGCAACCCGACGAGCACTGGCCGGACGACCCGGTCGTCCTCGACATCACCGCCGGCCCCCGCGACGACTGGTTCACGCCGGACTGGCGCGACACCCTGACCGCTCAGGACTTCACCGTCGGGTCGGACAGCGACCGCGTGGGGGTCCGCACCACGGCTCCGCAGCCACTCGTCCGCGCCGTGACGGTCGAGCTGCCGAGCGAAGGGGTGGAGACCGGTTCGCTGCAGGTCCCGCCGGAGGGCTTCCCGGTGCTGTTCCTCGCCGACCACCCGGTCACCGGCGGCTACCCCGTCGTGGCGGTCCTCACGCCGGAGTCGGTCGACCGTGCCGCGCAGCTCCGCCCGGGCGACGCCATCCGCTTCCGGTTCGTCCACTGACGACCGGCTCGCTGACCGATCCGGAACAGGTCGGCGCCACTGCGGGTTGAGTCGGACACTGCCGACGAAAGGTGCACCACATGTCGATCACCGTCCTGCTCGAGGTCCAGTTCCGGAGCGACGTCCCCGCCGACACCGTCGAGGCGGCGATCCGCGAGACGCTCGCGCAGACCCGGGCCTTCGACGGCTGCGAGTCCCTCGAGGTGCTGGTCGACGACGCCGACCCGACGCGCATGGTCGTCGTCGAGTCCTGGACGAGCGGGGCCGCCCACGACGCCTACGAGGCATGGCGGGCGACCCCGGACGGTGCCGCAGCGATCGGACCGATCGTCGCCGCTCCGCCCGTCGCGCGGACGTTCGCACGGACGATCGCGATCAGCTGACCTGCTGTGGGTCAGCCCGTGTACTCGTAGGTGCTGACCCAGTCGATGTCGAGGTGCCCGGCGGCACCCCAGTTGCCGACCTGGAACATGTACCGGTGCGCGGTCTTCGGCACGTTCGACGTGACCGTCTTGATGACCTTGCCGTCGAGCAGGTACTGCACCGACTTGCCGGGGATCCACTCGACCGAGTAGACGTGCCAGCTCCGCCAGGTCACCCCGGTGCTCATGCTCGTCGAGTTCGCTTCCTGCCCGGCGACCATCGAGTGGTGGTGGAGCATCGGCGACCCCTCGAAGTTCGCCTCCGGATAGTCGATCTCGCCGTCCGACCAGACGTTCGACGACGGCCACAGCATGAACGCTGCACCGTTCCCGTCGCCGCCGGTGGCCTTCGCGCGGACGCTGAACTTGCCGCCCACGTGCGACCACGCGCCGTTCGGGGTCCCGAAGGTCCCCGCGGCTCCGTGCTTGCCGTCGAGCGTGACGTCCATGTAGCCGTTGCGGGCGCTGACCTGCGAGCCCGAGTAGTACGTGCCGCCCGTCCCGTCCGGGTAGGGCTGCCACGAGTTCGCGTAGGTCTTCGCGAACTGGCCGTTCGCCGAGGCCGTCGTGCTGAAGTTCTCGACGAAGGTCTGCTTGAACTTGCCGACGTTGCCGACCGGGGCGGTGACCCCCGCGTAGGCAACGGTTCCCGCTCCGAGCGGTGCCGCCACGACGACGGCTCCGATGAGTGCGGCGATGAGTGCTGTCCGCCTGATCCTGCGGTGCTGCATGTGTCACTCCCTGGTGTGACTGGTGGCACCCGTTCCCCTCGGGCGCCCAGCCGGATCTCGGCTGCGCACCGAGGGTAGGTGCATTCTGCAACCGATGCAGGGGGTTGACAGCAGCACGCCGGACCGGCGACCATGCCCCTCGTTCGAGGGTCAGCGCGCGGCGTGCTCGCGTGCTTCCATGGCGTCCCAGGCGAAGCTCGCGAGCCAGTGCGTGGAGTAGTACTCCTCGCCGACGCTGGCGGCCAGACCCGAGGCCAACAGCCGGTCCGCCGCCTCGTCGAGCAGGCTCGCGAGCCCGTCGTCGTCGAGCTCACCGGCGCGCAGGGCGTCCGCGATGCGCCGGGCCGATCCCGCTCGCGACAGGTCGAGCCCGAACAGGTGCACCTGCTGCGGGTCGTTCTCGTCGCGGACCACCGTCGACTGCAGGATCGCGTCGCCCGACCGCACCTGGGCGAAGAAGCCGTCCGACCACGTCGCGAACTCGGCCGGGGTCAGCACGGCCCGCATCAGGTCGGCTTCGGCCAGCCCGGCGGACAGGAAGTCGTGCCCGCTGCGCTCCCAGGCGAACGGCCACCCGGCGTCCTCGCCGAACCACTCGCGCGCCGCCCGCTCCACCGTCGTGGCGAGCTCGTCGCGGCCGAGCGACCGTGCGGCCTCGAGCACGAGCAGCAGCCCGAACGCCGAGTTCGAGTGCACCCCGTGCCGCACCGGGTGGGCAGCGCCGTCGACCCAGCGGGTGACGAGGTCCTCGAGCACGTCGACGACGGGCGCGAACCCGGGGGCGAGCTGCCGGATGGCCGGCACCTCGGACGCGGAGACCTCGGCGGCGAGCTTCGCGAGCCAGGCCCACCCGTAGGGGCGCTCGTAGTGCGGCGTCGTGTGGAAGTAGGCGGCTTCCGTGGCCAGGTGATCCGCACTCAGGTGGGCCTGCAGGATCGCGGTGAGCCGGGCCTCCAGGTCGGCCGGCAGACCGTGCGCGACCAGACGCGCTGCGAGCCAGTGCATGTGCACGGACGAGTGCCAGTCGTACGACGTGGCGAAGGCGGGGTGCAGCTCGACCGGCAGCGCCCGGTCGTCCGGGCCGGACGTCGTGTGGTGCGCCGCGTACGGGTACTCGCGCGAGGTGTTCTCGGCGACGACGGCCGCGAAGCGGTCGGCCCACGCGGCCCGGGTCAGGTCGAGCGGGGCAGCATCAGAAAGCGACAAGGTACATGACTCCCATGTTGACGACGAGCAGGATGGCGGCGGTCGGGATCTGCGCCTTGATCGGACCGTACTTGTCCCGCATCTCGAGCAGGGCAGCCGGCACCAGGTTGAAGTTCGCGGCCATCGGCGTGACGAGCGTCCCGCAGAACCCGGCGAGCATGCCGATGGCGAAGATCGCGGCCGGGTTGCCGTCGAAGCCCTGCACCAGGACGGGCCAGCCGATGGCGGCCGTCATGATCGGGAAGGCGGCGAACGCGTTGCCCATGATGATCGTGAACAGCGCCATGCCGAGGCAGTAGACGACCACCGCGGCGATCAGGGAACCGCCGGGCAGGATCGACTTGATGATGGTGCCGACGGCGTCGCCGACCCCGGCCTGGGTGAACACGATGCCGAGGGTGGAGAGCATCTGCGGCAGCAGCGCCGCCCACCCGATGGCCTGCAGCAGACGGCCGCCCTCACGGATGGGCGTGGCGATCCCCGGCGGGCGCAGGACGAACACCGCGACGACCACGGCCAGCACCGAGCCGATGCCCAGGCCGGTCAGGGTCGCGCTGCCCTCGGCGAGCAGGGGCGTACCGCCGATCGAGACGAGTGGACCGAGCGTCGCCACGAGGACGGCGACCACGGGCACGACGAGCGCCGGGATGAAGAGCTTGTTGCCGAACCGGGTGGCGAACGCCGCACGCTCGTCCGGGCTGGTCGTCGCGAGGACGCTCGTGCTGGCGGACGGCTTCGTGGCCGCAGCGGTGGGTTCGGCCGGGCCGGCCTCCGCCCCCGTTCCGGCACCCGGGATGCTGGCGACGCGCGTGCGACTGGTGGTCCCGGTGAACCCGAGTCCGGCGAGCGCGACCATCACGAGGACGGCGATGCCGAGCACCCACGACGGCGCGGTCTTCGCGGCGACGAAGGTGCCGTAGAAGAACGAGACCCCGAGGATCCCCCAGAACGCCGCGTTGCCGAGTCGCTTCGCGTGCGAGGTGTCCGTGACGATGAGGACCGCGACCGCGATGAAGAACGCACCGATGAGCCAGTAGAGCCATTCGCTGGTGATCACGCTGCGGCTCCCTGCGTCGGGGCGTCGACGCGTGCGTCGGCGGCCATCTTGTCGAGCGTGCGGTCGAACAGCAGCAGCCGCGTGCCGTGGACCAGGAGCGCGGCGATGCCGGTCGGGATCGCCCACAGCGCCAGGTCGATGGGTTCGAGCGACAGACCGTAGGTGGCGTCGACGAAGGTCGTGATGAGCAGGATCGAGCCGACGGCGACGAAGACGTCCTCGCCGAAGAAGACCCCGACGGTGTCCGACGACGCCGAGTAGCCCTTGATCTTCTCGCGCATCCGTTCGTCGATCCGGCCGTACTTCTTGATCGCCGCGCCCTCGGCCATCGGGTGCACGAGCGGCCGCACGGTTTGCGCCGGCCCACCGATGCTGGTGAGGCCGACCGCGGCCGTGACCTGCCGGATGGCCAGGTACCCGGCAAGCAGACGACCCGTCGTGAGCTTGTCGAGCTTCGCGATCAGGCGCTTGGCCTGGTCCTGCAACCCGTAGCGCTCGATCAGGCCGATGACGGGCAGGACGAGCGCGAAGGTCGTGACGGACCGGCTCGACGCGAAGCCGTCACCGAAGGCGGTGAGGATGCCGACGGGACCGATCCCGCCGATGGCCGCGGTGACGATGCCCGCGACGGTCACGACGAGCAGCGCGTTGATGCGCAACGCGAACCCGATGATGACGACGGCGACGCCGATGAGGACGAACATGCGGGACAGTCTGGACCGCATTGTTCAACAATCGCAAGGGGGCGTTCTGCTCTGTAACACGACGGTCACACGGCGCGGGGTTCGCACCTGCGATGCCCGAGGCCGTGTCAGGATCGGGACATGACCCGAACCGTCAGCGGTGCCGACTCGACGGCCGACCGGCTGCGCACCATGATCGCGGCGGGCGAGTTCTCCCCTGGGGCGCAGCTGTCGGAAGAACGGTTGAGCGACCAGCTCGGCGTGTCGCGGAACACCCTGCGCGAGGCCTTCCGGCTGCTCGCGCGGGACCGGCTGGTCGAGCACGTGTTCAACCGTGGGGTCTTCGTGCGACGCATCTCCGCCGAGGACGTCACGGACCTGTACGCCGCCCGACGGGTGCTCGAGGAAGCCGCGGTCCGCGCGTGCTCACCGACGTCACCGGCCCTCGATGCAGCAGCTGCGGCCGTCACGGCTGCACGGGACGCTGCCGCTGCGGGCGACTGGAGTGCGGTCGGGACCGCCGACATCCGGTTCCACTCCGAGCTCGTGCGGGCGGTCCCGAGCGCGCGGATCCACGGCCTGATGGACGGGCTGCTCGCCGAGATGCGACTGGCCTTCCTGACGACCGACGACCCGGGGTCGTTCCACGCCGAGTTCGTGGACCGGAACGACGCGATCGTCGCGGCGTTGCGCGCCGGCGACCAGGCACGAGCGTCGGCGCTGTTGGCGGACTACCTCGACGATGCGGAGCGGACGCTGCGGGTGGCCGCGGACGCGGCAGGCTGACGGGAGGCCCGGTGCGGGTCCTGCCTGCGCGCTCGGATCGCCTCGACTAGCGCTGGTACCGGCCGAGGCCGCGCTTCCTGTCGCGGAGTGCGACGGCGAGCATGCTGCCGCCGAGCACGAGCCACAGGACGGCCATGATCGTGCGGAAGACACTCGGATCGATGATCGCCAGGACGCTCCAGAGCACCCCGACCGCGAGCCACAGCACGCCGACCCAGACCAACGGCCGCCCGAAGGTCGCGCGGAGGAACCGGTTGTCGCTGCTCATGGGCCGAACCCTACGCCCGGCCGTGCGACACGTCAGCCCCCGACGAGCGCCCTCACCGCGTCGATGACGATCTGCCGACGCCGCGCAGGTGCGACCGCCGCGACCAAGGAGCCGTACTCGGGAGAGGCCGAGCTCCAGAACGCGGCGAGGTGCATCACCAGGCCCAGCAGCACCGCCGGCCGGTAGCTGCGCGGCAGAACCCCGGCGCGCTGGGCGTGCTCGACCGCGGCGACGGCCTCGGCATCGCTGGCGATGACGGCTTCGAGCGCACCGTCACTCCCCCGCTCGAGGCGGTGCCACGTCGCGAGCCGTTCGACCCAAGGACGCCGGACGTACGAGTCGTGCAGGCGGGCAGCCCACTCGGCGAGGTCGTCGGTGTCGACGGGGACCTCGTCGAACATCTCGGCGACGGTCTGGGCGAGGAGCGCGTCGAAGAGCCCCTCCTTGCTGCCGAAGTAGTGGAAGATCTGCGCCTTGTTGCTCGACGACGCCGCGGCGATCCGCTCGATCTTGGCGCCGACGAGCCCAGCTGCGGCGAACTCGTCGCGTGCTGCGAGCAGGAGTCGTGCGCGCATCGCGTCGGCGGCTGGGGGCGTGAAGCGTGCCATGCAGACAACCGTATCGACCGAGTCGGCACCGCGAAGCCGGACGGCCGCGATGCCGGGCCGGTCAGGCGCGATGCCCTGAAGCACAGCAGCGAACACGACGCGCTGGTGACGTTGCACATTTCACCGGTTACCGGCAGGTTGGTGTTCATTCGGCGAGGGACGCCGATCAGGAGGGAAGACCCATGACGTCAACTACCGCCTCAGCGAGCAAGCTCGCAGTCGTTGGACTACTAGCAGCCGGACTGTGCGCACCGATGCTGGCCGCCCCGCCAGCTCAGGCAGCGACAGGAGCTCCATCGTCATCGGTCGCCTCGATCGTCCAGGATCTCGACCTTCAGGCCGTCGATGTCGAACGGGGATTAGCGCTCATCGAGAGCATTCCGGAAGCTGTACTGCTGAACGGCCAGTCTGCGTACGAGGAATGGGTAGCTGGTAACCCGACGATGCAGCGAGCGGCTCGGGCGAGCATCCTCGAGTGCACGGGCGCGATCGCCCTCATGATTGCATCGACGGCATTCCCAGTCGCCAAGATCTTGAAGATCAAACGTTTGATCAACTCACTCGGCGGTGTCACAAAGGCAGTCCGAATCATGTGGGGCGCTTCGTTCAGCTGGGAGAAGATCCGAGCCCTCGGCGGGGCCGCGGCCGCACTTGGTGCAGAGCTCCTCGGGGTCGCGGCCGTGAAGCGAGGGTGCTTCCGATGAGTCGCTGGACGCCAGCACTGATCATCCTCGGTGGAATCGCGTTGACCGCCTGCGCATGGCTCACGCTCGACCTGCTCTACTCGTGCATGGCCGCGCTCGCGACGATCACGTACGCCACCTTCGCACCGGGCATCGTGGGAAACACGCCGATCCCGCGAGGGTCAGCGCCTGACCCCAGCCAGGTGAAGAGATGGCGCGAAACGCACCCGGGCTCGACCGTGAGCGAAGCAATCGCAGCCGTCACGAAGCGCTAAGGAGTCGGCTCGGAGGCCTGTCGGGACAGCGCCTCCGAGCCCCTCCCAGTGCCGCTGGCTCCGCGCACCATGGCTGCCGGCGCGCGACCAGCGATGCATTCGTGCGCGAGAGAGTCGGTTTGCCGCGCGGAGAACGGCGCCGCGCACGAATCCCCCGGAAATGGGCAAGAATGCGTCCCCCGATCCTCCCTAGGCTCATGACAAGCGCACCACCACGCCGCAGATCCGCGGCCGGCCCAATGACGGGAGGTTCGACATGTCACAGTTCGTCCAGGAGTTCACGCAGGGCGCCATCGTCGGAGAACCCGAGGTCGTCGAGGACCGCACGTCGGTGCGCGAGGTCGCCGAGCATCCCGCGTGGAAGCGGCTGAAAGCCGCTGTCGTGTCGTTCCGTGCGCTGCAGGCGGCCGACGGCTCTGTCCCCGACCACGCGGACCACGCGACCGCTTCCGAGTACCTGGCCACGATCCTCCCGGCCATTGCCGAACTGGCCCCGTTCTTCCCGCACGATGCGGCGTACCTCGCTGCACTGCAGCGCGATTTCGCGCGCTGGGAACGCGACGGTTTCGGCGTTCCCGACTTCCTCGACGCACTGAACGAATTCCAGCCGCAACAGCACCGCGTCGACGGACTCGGCCACCTGGTCGTCTTCCCGATGGTGACGCAGAACGGGAGTTCCTCGCGGTTCGTCGAAGCCGTCCTGGTCGAGGTCATCTGGCCGGAGTTCATCGCGGAACTCGAAGCGGGCGACTACAGCAACACGCTCTTCGTCGCGTTGCGGTTCGTCGACTTCACGCCCGGGTACGACACGAATTCTGCGGTGCTGTTCCCCGAGACGGTCGCGATGCGCGAGATCCCGACGTTCACGTGGGGTGCGATCTTCCAGGACCGCGAAGCCGCTCGCTACCGCCGAGTCGTCCGTGCCGCTGCGGAGATCACCAAACTGGAGTTGCCGGACGACGCTGCAGCAATGCTCGACGACCAGGAGCTGACGGAACAGGTCTTCGTGATGTGGGACATCATCCACGACCGATCGCACATGCGCGGGGACCTGCCGTTCGACCCGTTCATGATCAAGCAGCGGATGCCGTTCTTCCTCTACTCGCTGGAAGAACTCCGCTGCGACCTGACGGCGTTCCGGGAATCCGTGCGGCTCGAGCGTGCACTTTCTGCTGTGCCGGACGCGGACCTCGACGAGGCGCAACGCGCAATCCGCGACCACGCCCGCATGGTGCAGTACGCCGTCGTCTTCGACCGCATCTTCCGGTTCGCGATCACCGGCAGCCGCGTCCGGAACTACGACGGGCTCGGCGGGCAACTGTTGTTCGCGTGGATGCACCAGCACGATGTCCTGCACTGGACGGACACGCAGCTCACCATCGACTGGGATGCCGTTCCCGACGTGATCATCGCGCTCAGTGATCAGATCAACGAGTTGTACCGGCGGTCGATCGACCGGCCGAAATCGGCGCACTGGCTCGCTGCGTACGAGATGCTGACCCGGACGCTCACGCCGCACCCGGCCTCGAGATGGGCGCGGGGACTGCCGGAGGAAACGCTCGCCGGAATGCCCAAGGGCTACACCGACGCCGTACTCGACGACGAATTCCCGCTGTCGATGTTCTACGAGGCGCTGAACAAGAAGATGGCTGCGGTCATCGCTTCGACGGCCGGCATCACCGGCTCGTCGTCGGTTGCTCCGTCCGCTGTTCCGTCCGTTCCGGACGTCGCCGCGTGAGCGCTGGCTTCCTGTCCGGTCGCACGGTGCTGGTCGCGGGCGCGACCAGCACCAGCGGCGCGGCGGTCGCGCGCGCACTCACCTCCGCCGGGGCGGCCGTCGTCGCGGTCGGCACCAGACCAGACGCACTGGAGGCCCTTCTCGCTTCCGTCCCGGGCGTCACGACCCACACGTGCGACCTCGCAGACCTCGGCGCGGTCACCGCGCTCGCGGCTGCGGTCCACGAGACGGCGGGTTCGGTCGACGGGCTGGTCCACCTGGTCGGTGGGTGGCGCGGGGGCGGCGGCATCGCCGGCCAGTCGGACGACGACTGGGACTTCTTCGACCGGGCGTTCCGCACCCTGCGGAACACCACACGCGTGTTCTACGACGATCTGGTGGCGTCCCCGGCCGGACGGCTCGCGTTCGTCTCGTCCACCGCCGTCGACTCCCCCACCGCGGGTGCCGCGAACTACGCGGCTGCCAAGGCCGCCTCGGACGCGTGGGTCCGTGCCGTGGCCCAGGGCTTCCGGAAGGACGCACCGGACTCGGCGGCAGCCACCGTGTTCGTCGTCGGCGCCCTCGCCGGTCTCGAGGAGCGGCTCGGCGACGAGGTCGTGCGGCTCTGGACGGCACCGCCGGCCGACGTGAACGGCGCCCGTCTCCCGCTCTCGGCCGCTCCAGCTGCGGCCTCGAACCTAGGATGAACCAGTGACCCTTCGACTCCACGACCTGGACCTGCGGGGCTTCGCCTCGGACAACTACGCCGGTGTCCACCCCGAGATCCTCGACGCCATCGCCGCGGCCAACGACGGCCACCAGATCGCCTACGGCGAGGACGTCTACACGGCCCGTCTCAACGAGGTGATCGGCGACCACTTCGGTTCACAGGCGCAGGCGTTCCCGGTGTTCAACGGGACCGGCGCGAACGTCGTCGGGCTGCAGTCGATGCTGCCGCGGTGGGGCGCCGTCGTGTGCACCACGACCGCGCACATCCACACCGACGAAGCAGGCGCTCCCGAGCGCATCGGCGGGATCAAGCTGCTGCCGGTCGAGACCCCCGACGGCAAGCTCACCCCCGAGCTCATCGACAAGGAGGCCTGGGGCTGGGGCGACGAGCACCGCGCCCAGCCGCTCGTCGTCTCGATCACGCAGACCACCGAGCTCGGCACCGCCTACACGGTGGACGAGATCCGGGCGATCGCGGACCACGTCCACCCGCTCGGCATGACGCTGCACATGGACGGCGCTCGCATCTCCAACGCCGCTGCGACCCTCGGCCTGCCCCTGCGCGACTTCACCACCGATGCCGGCGTGGACGTGCTGAGCTTCGGCGGCACGAAGAACGGCATGCTCTACGGCGAGGCGATCGTCGTGCTCAATCCCGCGGCGTCAGAGGGGCTGCACTACCTGCGCAAGATGAACATGCAGCTGTCGTCGAAGATGCGGTTCGTCTCCGCGCAGCTCATCGCGCTGCTGTCCGACGACCTGTACCTGCGCTCCGCCGGGCACGCCAACGCCATGGCCGCCCGACTCCGCGGCGCACTCGAGGCCCGGATCGCCGACGGCAGCATCCAGGGCGTCGCGTTCAGCCAGGAGACCCAGGCGAACGGGGTGTTCGCGACGCTGCCCGCGGGGGTGGCCGAGCGGCTGCGCAAGCACTTCCGGTTCTACGACTGGGACGCCAGCCGCAACGAGGTGCGGTGGATGTGCGCCTACGACACGTCGGAGCAGGACATCGACGACTTCGTGGCGGCGTTGACGCGGGAGCTCGACGCGGCCTGACGAGCAAAGCCCTCACGGTCGGTCAAGCGGGCGATGTGGGCTGCCCCAGGCCGGCGGAGTTGTCGACAAGCGCTCCGCTGATGTGTTCGCGGACGAACCACGCCGCCGCCGCAGTCGGCGTGGTCGCCTCGAATATACCGATCTCACTCTCCCCCGCCACTACAGACGGCAGCACCGCCAGATCTCCATGCCCCAATCCGAGAATCACCTCGACGCCGCGATCTCGGACGCCACACACGGCACGATGAAGGGCACTACGGTCCGCGTCGTGCACGTTAGGTTCGCGATGACCGTCGCCGTAGAGGCCCCCTCCGCGATGGCAGAGCACGACGTCTGTCTGTGCAAGGCGAAGGGGATCTCCGGCGAGTTCCAGAAGAGCTTCCGTGAACGACTGGAGCGGTGCATCGCCATTGGTCGGTCCGGTCTGCATCCGAGAAACGATCACTCGCCCGTCAGCCTGCTCGAGAATTCGGTCGACCTCGCTCCTCGTGACCCCGAATCTGGTGGTCAGGACGAGAACACGAATCGGATCGGCTCCAAGGTCCACGGCCCCCCAATCGTCGGGATTCCGGTGCGCCCAGTCAGTGGACGCCGGCCGCGATCCGACCCGCGCTGCCACGACGTCTGCCACGCGCCCCGGGCGACTCCGATCGTTCGACAGCCGACGCGCCCATGCTTCAGTTGTCGCCGTTGACCACATGATGAGATCGTCCGAGAACTGCGGATCCCAATTCCTGTCGTTACCGAGCCGAAAGCGAAGCCGACGGAGCACGATCGCCCGTTCAGGACTCTCGGCAACCTCCTTCGGCAAGAGGAGGCGATGTAGATGCAAGTCGGTGGAGTGCGCCGGCTCGTATTTCCGGCCGTGCCAGCTGTCGGGCAGCATCATTGCTTCGACCTGCACGCTCGGCGCCATAGCGCCGTCCATGACGTCCGTGAGTGCCGACGCCACCATCTCCTCGTGATCCGAGACTGTCTTCATCGCGGCTGCCGAGTAGAACCCGAGTAGAACGCTGAGCTTCCCGCGATATTGAATGTGATCGGCCGCCTCCGTCACCCGGTGCCCGAGCGGCTCAGCTTCCAAGAGCGCTTCTGCGACCCGACGGTCGAGCGGGCCCGCCTTGTTCGCAGTCAGTCGCATCGCTGCCTCCACCACTGCGCTCGCTATCGAGCGATGGCTCTGGACACTGTGGGTCGGATCCTGCACGTCGTCCAAACTCCCATACACGAAGCTCATCGTGCCTCGACACGTCGGAGCAGGCCAACGGCTGTAACCCAACGTAAGATCTCGTGTGATCTCCGAGCACCCCGAACCCAGCGGCATCCTCCCCGAGGACCTCGACGCCACACTCCGGGTGCTCGAGCAGATGAGCGACATCGACGAGACGCACCCCGACTTCGTGCGGGTGCGTCAGGCCACGGCGAAGATGTTCAAGGCCGTGAAGCGTGCGCACCGACTCGAGAAGCGCGCGGTCATCGCCGAGGCCGATCGCCTCGTGATCGCCGCCACCGCGACCGGAGCCGCCGACCGGATCGACGACGAGACCCGCGGGGTCCCGATCAGCACCTCGACGACGGCGTCCACCGCCGGCACCCTGCTGAAGTCCCGCCCCTGCTACATGTGCAAGCAGCAGTACACGGTCGTGGACGCGTTCTACCACCAGCTGTGCCCCTCGTGCGCGGCGATGAGCCACGCGAAGCGTGATGCCCGGACGGACCTGACCGGCAAGCGGGCGCTGCTGACCGGTGGCCGCGCGAAGATCGGCATGTACATCGCGCTCCGCCTGCTGCGCGACGGCGCCCACACGACCATCACGACGCGGTTCCCCCGCGACGCCGTGCGCCGGTTCACGAGCCTGCCGGACTCCGCCGACTGGATCTCGCGCCTCAAGGTCGTCGGCATCGACCTGCGTGACCCGGCCCAGGTCATCGGTCTCGCCGAGGACGTCGCCGCTGCTGGCCCCCTCGACATCCTGATCAACAACGCGACGCAGACGGTCCGCCGGTCGCCCGGCGCGTACCAGCCCCTCGTCGACGCCGAACTCGCGCCGCTGCCGGACGGCCCGCTGCCCGAGCTCGTGACCTTCGGGCACACGAACGACCAGCACCCGCAGGCGCTCGCCCGCTCGGTGACGGCGCACCCGATCCTCGCGGCCGCCGCAGCCCGGGCCGACGAACTGACCGAGCAGGCCATGGCTCCGGGGTCGAGCTCGCTCGAGCGTCTGGCCATGGGCACCGCGATCGACGCCGGTGGTCTCGTGCCCGACCTGCACGACGTGAACTCGTGGACGCAGGCCGTCGACGAGGTCGACCCGCTCGAGATGCTCGAGGTCCAGCTCGCGAACACCACCGCGCCGTTCATCCTGATCTCGAAGCTCCGCCCCGCGATGGCGGCGAGCGAGGCGCACCGCACCTACGTGGTGAACGTCAGCGCGATGGAAGGGGTGTTCGGCCGCGCCTACAAGGGGCCGGGACACCCGCACACGAACATGGCGAAGGCTGCCGTGAACATGCTCACCCGCACGAGTGCGCAGGAGATGTTCGAGACCGACCGCATCCTGATGACGAGCGTCGACACCGGGTGGATCACCGACGAGCGACCGCACCCGACGAAGGTCCGGCTGGCCGAAGAAGGCTTCCACGCGCCGCTCGACCTCGTCGACGGGGCTGCCCGCGTGTACGACCCGATCGTGCGGGGCGAGGCGGGCGAGGACGTGTTCGGTGTGTTCCTGAAGGACTACAAGCCGAGTTCGTGGTGAGGTCCACGGCCCGTCCGCCGCTCAGTCGCCCTCGTGCGCAGCCAGGGTGGCGAGTACGAGCTTCGTGATCCGACGCTGCCCCTCGTCGTTGGGGTGGATGCCGTCCGTCGAGTAGATCCCCGTCCCGGAAGTGTCGGCCTCGGGGAAGGTGTCAGCCATGCTGACGTACGCGGCGCCGCCCTTCGCCGCGGCACGCTTGATCTCTGCGAGGTAGCTCGACCACGGCTCAGCCATGCCGTCCGTCATGCTCGAGGCCGGGGTGAACTCGCCGATCACGAGCAGCGAGGGCTTCGTGGGCAGCGCCGCGAGCGTCTCGAGGAACGCCACGTACTGGGCGCCGAGCTCGTCGGGTGTGAGATTCGCCGCGTCGTTGCCACCCAACGTGATGGTGATGAGGTCCGGAGCAGCACGACGCATCGCCGTCAGGAAGCCCTCCTGGTCATCGGTGAAGGTCGCGATCGTCGAGCCCGAGTGCGCGGAGTCGTAGCGGTGGATCCCCTTGTCCCGGTCACCGTCGTAGATCGTGAACCCCAGCAGTGAGAACGGCGCGACGGCGGTGACGGTCACCGTGTGCTCCCCGCTCGACAGTCCGTCCACCGTCGTGATCGTCCCGGTACTGGCAGTCCCGGTGGTGGCGACGGTCGTCGGTGCGGCTCCGTCGACGCTGTAGGTGAAGTCGCCGGACCCGGGGTAGCGCGCCCACCAGATGTCGATCCCGGTGCCCGTGAAGCCGTAGCTCCGCGAGGCGCCCGCCTGCATGCCGACCGATCGGTAGCCGAGGTCGGGGGTGGTGATGTCGAACTGGCTCTCCCCCGTGCGCGCCGCCGCCCAGTCACCCCAGGTCGAGTCCGGTGCGTACACGGCGAACTGCGCCGGCAGGTACCCGGCCCCTCCGGTGACCCCGTCCGTCGGGTGCTCCGTGCGCAGCTGGTCGAGCGTGAGGTCCATCCACCGGGTGGAGCGTGACGAGGCGCCCTGCCCCTCGGTGATCGAGTCCCCCAGGGCGACCCAGTTCGCGGGCGCCTCGGTCCGGTCGGCCACGGCGGCGTTCCAGGTCGCGAGCGGCTCGGCGACCTCCGGGGGCTTTTCCGCGGAGCACCCCGTCGCGACGATCGACACGAGTGCGACGACCAGGCCGGCGACGAGCCGGGGTGCCCCGCGACGCCGACCGCGATCGGTGGTGCGCTCGTGGCCGTTCACGTTGTCTCCCCTGGGTGGGATGTGGTCCGCGACCGGGCGCCGGGTCGGGCAATGCTAACCGCGCAACCCTGGTGAACTACCGTCGTCTCCGTGCCCTCCTCCACCGGGACTCCGGACCCGACTGCCGGTCCAGCGACCGCGCCGCACTCCGTCAGACGGACCATCGCGGTCGGTCTGGCGATCGCCGTGTCGGCAGCAGCGCTGGTCGGCATCGATGCGGTCGCCGGATCAGCGGACACCGCGGCGTCGCCGGTGACGGTCACCAAGGTCACCGCAGCGTCCACCGTCACCTCGACCGGCAGCGCCGTCCGGACCACCCTGAAGGTCACGAACACCACCTCGGTGCGGAAGCCGGCTTCGTCGGCCTGGCTCTCCCTGTCGACCGGCACGAAGAAGTACTCGCTCGGCCGGGTCGCGGTGCAGCCACTCGCCCCGGGCTCGAGCACGACGGTCAGCGCGGTCCGCACGACGCCTTCCCGTGCCGCGGCCGGGAAGTACTCGGTGCTCGCCTGCGTGGGTGCGTACTCCGGGCAGCACTGCCGTACGTCCGCTTCGACCGTCACCACCAAGCCGACGCCCCGCCCACGTCCGCAGACCGGCGTGATGCTCGACGTCGCTCGCGCCTACTACCCCGTGGCACTGATCAAGCGGTACATCGACCTGCTCGCCGACGACGGCGGCCGCTTCCTGCACCTGCACCTCACCGATGACCAGAACGTCGGGATCGAGAGCAAGGTCCTCGGTCAGACCCTCGCGAACGCGGATCTCGACCACGGCGTCTACACGAGCCGCGTGACCGGTCGTCCGTTCCTCAGCGCAGCGCAGGCACGCACGATCGCCGACTACGCGGCGAAGCGGCGCATCGCGATCGTGCCCGAGATCGACACCCCCGGCCACATGGCTGCCGCCTTCGCCCTGCTCGAGGCGGAGCGCGGCACGAAGTGGGTCGACCGCATCCGCTCGGGCGAAAGCGAGCTCGATCCGTCGGCGCCCGGCAGTCTCGCGCTGGCAACCGAGCTGTACGCCGAGGTGCAGCGGACGTTCCCGTCCAGTCGCACCGTGCACATCGGTGGAGACGAATGGGGCGGCGACGTCACCGCCGCCCAACGCGTCGCGTGGATGAACGCGATGGCGGCCGCGCTCGGCAACCGCGAGGTGTGGGCCTGGAACGACGGGATCGATCGCGCCGCGGTCGGGCGACTGGATCCGCGCATCCACGTCACGTACTGGAGCTTCGACGGCGACACCGAGGACGCAGCGGAGCGTCGCGAACGCCGGGCGCGACGGGCCAGTGCGGTCGACCTGCAGCAGGCCGGGATCGACCTGCTCAACTACAACTCGTACTACCTGTACGAGGTGCCGACCGACCTCGACCCGGCCGACAGCGAGTACACCGTCGCCGATCTCCGCGAGCACTGGTCGCTCCGGACGTGGGACGGCGACTCCGGAGCACGTCTCGCTGCTCCGATGTCGGGCGCGGCCGTCGCGATCTGGGGCGAGGACCTCGAGCGTCCACCTGCTGACGCGCTCCTGCGGTGGAGCGCGCCGCACGTGACGGCGATGATCGAGACCGCATCCTCCTGACGGACGCGTGACGGGCCTCCAGGCCGACCGCCGGAACCGCCGGAACCGCCGCCTGCCTACCCGAGCGGCTCGACGCCGTAACTGGTGACCACCGCGCGCAACTCGTCCAGGTAGGTCTGCGCCTGCACGGTGAGGGGAACCGAGGCGTGCGCGATCCAGCCGATCTCGATGCGTTCGTCGACGTCGAGGGGGATGGCGACGATCTCGGGGTCGAGGTCGTCGCTGATGAGCCCGGTGGAGATCGTGTACCCGCCGAGGCCGATCATGAGGTTGAAGATCGTCGCCCGGTCCGAGACGCGGATCTCCCGCTTGCTCGACATCGTCGACAGGATCTCCTCGGCCAGGTAGAAGGAGTTGTTCGCGCCCTGGTCGAACGTCAGCCGAGGCAGGTCGGCGAGGTCCTCGAGGGTCGCGCGCTCCCGTGACGCGATGGGGTTCCGCCGGGCCACGAAGATGTGGGGCTGGGCGACGAACAGCGGCGTGAAGACGACCCCTGCGTCCCGTAGCAGCTTGCCGAGCACCTGCTTGTTGAAGTCGTTGCGGTAGAGGATGCCCACTTCGCTGCGCAGGGTGCGGACGTCCTCGATGATGTCCCAGGTGCGTGTCTCACGAAGCGAGAACTCGTACTCGTCTGCAGCGGCGCCCTCGACCATGCGGACGAAGGCCTCCACGGCGAACGAGTAGTGCTGGGAGGACACCCCGAGCAGCCGACGCGACCGCTGCCGGCCGACGTAGCGCTGCTCGAGCAGGGAGACCTGCTCGATGACCTGCCGGGCGTACCCGAGGAACTCGACGCCGTCGACGGTGAGCACGACTCCCCTGGCCGAGCGGACGAAGAGGGGACGCCCGATCCGGGTCTCGAGGTCCTTCATCGCCGCGGACATCGTCGGCTGCGACACGTAGAGCAGATCGGCGGCGGCGCTGATCGAGCCCTCGGTCGCGACCTCGATGAAGTACCGGAGCTGCTGCAGGGTGATGTCGTTCTGGACCCGAGCCATAGGCCGAGGCTATACCGCCGCATAGCGTCTCGGTATTACCTGATGGCCCGCGGTTCCCGTCATGATCAAGGAACCCCTTCCCCAGTGCCCTCGGGCGCTCGACGAACAGATTGCCGACCATGGCGAACGACCTCACCTTCAGCATCACCCGGACCCGCTTCGACGAGGACTACTCCCCCGCCGACAGCTCCCGGCTGACCACGAACTTCGCCAACCTGGCGCGCGGCGAGCACCGTCAGCAGAACCTCCGTGCTGCGCTGGCGATGATCGACGGGCGCGCGAACGACCTCTTGGCTGCCGGGGACCGCTACCGCCTGGAGCTCGACATCGTTTCGGCCTCGCTGCAGTTCTCCGACGGTGGAGCGGACGCCGAGTTCCCGCTGCTCGAGATGCTCGACGTCACGATCGTCGACCAGCACACCGGCGAGCACCACCACGGCATCCTCGGCAACAACTTCTCGTCGTACCTGCGCGACTACGACTTCTCGGTGTTGCTGCCGTCATCGCCGGGCTTGCCGTCTGACTTCGGGGCGCTGCACGGGGCGCTCTTCCAGCGCTTCCTGGAGTCGTCCGCGTTCCGCTCGGAGTTCGGTGCCGAGCCCGTCGTCTGCATCAGCGTCTCGACGAGCCAGACCTACCGCCGGACCGGGTACGTCCACCCCGTCCTCGGCGCCGAGTACGACCACGAGCACTCCTCGCTCACCGACGACTACTTCGGCCGGATGGGCATGCGGGTCCGGTACTTCCAGCCCGCCGGAGCATCGGCCCCGCTCGCGTTCTACACGCGCGGCGACCTGACCGGGGACTACACGGACCTCCAGCTCATCGGGACGATCGCCACCATGGAGACGTTCCAGAAGATCTACCGCCCGGAGATCTACGCGGCGAACACCCCGGCCGGGAGCACCTACCGCCCCACGCTCGACCACGCCGACTTCACGCCCACCCCGGTCACCTACGACCGTGAGGAGCGCAGCCGCCTCGGGATCACCCAGGGTCGGTGGACCGAGGAGCACCTCGTGACGCCGCACCACGCGCTCCTCTCGCGTTTCGCTGCCGACTCCGTCCCCGCCCGCTGACCGTCTGGACCTTCACCTCCATGAGTTCTCTCCTCCCCACCTCGATCGTCGGCAGCCTGCCGAAGCCGTCCTGGCTCGCCGAGCCCGAAAAGCTCTGGTCCCCCTGGAACCTGCAGGGCGCAGCACTCACCGAGGGCAAGCAGGACGCACTCCGCTCCGCCGTCCACGAGCAGGAGCGCCGCGGCATCGACATCGTCAGCGACGGCGAGCAGACCCGCCAGCACTTCGTCACGACGTTCATCGAGCACCTGGACGGTGTCGACCTCGAGCGCAAGGAGACCGTCCGGATCCGTGACCGGTACGACGCAGCCGTGCCGACCGTCGTCGGCGCCGTGAGCCGCCGGGCGCCCGTGTTCGTGGACGACGCTCGCTTCCTGCGCGCGCAGACCGACCGGCCGATCAAGTGGGCGCTCCCCGGGCCGATGACCATGATCGACACCCTCTCCGACCAGCACTACAAGAGCCGCGAGAAGCTGGCGTGGGAGTTCGCCACGATCCTCAACCAGGAAGCGCGCGAGCTCCAGGACGCTGGCGTCGACATCATCCAGTTCGACGAGCCCGCCTTCACCGTCTTCCACGACGAGGTGCAGGACTGGGGCGTCGCCGCGCTCGAACGCGCGACCGAGGGCCTGCACGCCGAGACCGCCGTGCACATCTGTTACGGCTACGGCATCGAGGCCAA
This sequence comes from Curtobacterium sp. 18060, assembly GCF_902706105.1. Taxonomy (NCBI): domain Bacteria; kingdom Bacillati; phylum Actinomycetota; class Actinomycetes; order Micrococcales; family Microbacteriaceae; genus Curtobacterium; species Curtobacterium sp. 18060. The sequence continues at coordinate 33,641 of NZ_CACSJV010000011.1, forward strand.
CAACAAGTGGAAGGAGACGCTCGGGGCCGAGTGGCGGCAGTACGAGCAGTCGTTCCCGCTCCTGCAGCAGTCGTCGATCGACATCGTGTCGCTGGAGTGCATCCACTCACACGTGCCGCTCGAGCTCGTCGAACTCATCCGCGGGAAGAAGGTCATGCTCGGCGCGATCGACGTCGCCACCGAGACCGTGGAGACGCCGGACGAGGTCGCGGAGGTGCTGCGTCGGGCGCTCGAGTTCGTCGACGCCGACAAGCTCATCCCGAGCTCCAACTGCGGGATGGCTCCCCTGGCACGGGGTGCCGCGCTGGACAAGCTCGGTGCGCTGTCCGCTGGGGCAGACATCGTGCGAGCTGAGCTCGTCGGCACGGCGGTCCCGTCAGCGCGCTGACCACTGCGAGACACGGCGGCGGCATTCTTCCGGAAGGAGGAGGGCCGCCGTTCGCGTTGCGCCCGCCGCGTGCGCGGCTCTCGATCCGGTCTGGAGGCGCGGCTTCCGTCCGGCTGACAGGTTGCGTTGGCAACGCCCGCGCCCTCTACTGCCCCTCGACCCCGGTCACTGCCTCAGCGATCCGCTTTCAGTCCCTCGCGGGGGAAGCAGCCAGTACGGAACAACGGCCCACACGGGCGCCGCCGCGAGAAGCCACCAAGCCGTCGGACTCAACGTCGAAGACGCCAATCCAACGACGATCAGCCAGCTCATCGCGAGTGCCGCGACGAACCCCGCGGTGACCGCGCATGAGATGCGCCCTCTGCGCCGGTCTCGAGCGAAGGCGGACCCGACAGCCGCCACGAGGAACAGCGCCTGTATCGCCGCGAGCAGGATCGCGGTTCCCAACGGTGTTCCGTACCCGCTCGGGCTGCCGTCGGGGCCGAACGACGTGGCGATCCGTTCGGGTAGCCGATCCCACCAGGCGCTGGTCACCACGACCTCGACGACGACGGGGAACGCAGCAGCGATGGCAGCGAAGATCCCCTCTCGCCTGCGTCGGCCGCGGGTGTTGGCCATCGGTGCGTTCATCAGCCGTTGCATGTCTCCCGCGCTTCCCGCTCGATGAGCGCCGTGGCGATCGTGTCGGCCGCATGCGGAGCCTTCGCGAGCGTGTGGACCACGGCGGTGACTCCTGCCGCGTTGGCGATGACCGCTCCTGCCGCTCGCACCTCCCCGTTGATCCAGGTCGATGCCCCTTCCCGCTGCCAGCTCACCGTGCGGGAGTGCCCAGCGCCGGGCTCGAGCGCCCAATCGGCGTAGCGACAAAGGTCGTCGAACGTGGACCAGACGCCGCCAGCCGCCGCGAACGACGATTCTCCGAGCGCCCACGGCTTGATCGCGCGACCGAAGAGCTTCGACACCACGCGGTCTGCTGGAGCAGGCACGAGCGCCGCCGAGCTGATCCCCGCCGGGTCTAAGACTTGCTGGCGCACAGCGGCGAACCAGTCGCCGTGCACCTCGTCGAGCACTGCGCCGAGGAGCGCGTACCCCAGGTTCGAGTACAGAAACTGCCCTCGGGGTGCGACCGGCACTGCGACCGCTTGTTCCAGCGGCACCCCGACGGCCTCTCGGTACGGGTCGCCGAACAGGCGGTCGCGCATCGTGGCCGGAAGCCGCGGCAAACCCGAGGTGTGGTGCACGAGGTCAGTAACCGTCATCTCGGAATCGGGCACCCTGGGGAGGTAGTACACGACCGGCCGCTCGACCTCGAGTGTGAGCCAGGCCGTCGTGCCCACGAGTCCCTTCGTGATGCTCCCCCACTCCAGCATCGACGCAGTGGCGTAGGGCCCACGGGGCTCGCGGACGGTTCGCCAGCCGTCAGCTGTGCGAAGACTCGCACGCCAGAGCCCGGAGCTCTCAAGCGGATTCCGCACCAGGTGTCCCTCCTTGAAAGCGGGTCGAGATGCGGGCCAATGCACCGTTCCACAACGACCGAGCTCGGCGGTGAAGACTCACGACGTGGGCATTCACGAAGAGGAGGTCGTACGCGGCCATCACGATGGCGAACGACGTCAGACCCATGAGCAAGGCAATCGCCAGGTGGAATGTGAGCATTGCCGTGACAGCCACAGGCCTCCCCGCGCGGAAGAAGACGAGCACGGGGAAGAACACTGACGTCAGGACAGTGGCGTAGGCGCTGATGACCATCAGCCAGTCCGACTGCACGAGCAACGGCGTGAGCTCTGGGAGAAAGAACTCTGGGACGTTGAGGATGTAGTACAGCGCAGTGCCGTCTTGCCAGAGTTCACCTTGCACCTTGTACAACCCGGCCATGAGATAGACGACAGTCACCTGGGTCACCAGGAGCAGGAGCCCCGTGTTGTTGAGGACGGACGCGATCGGGCCCCCCTCCGGCCTTCGCCGTCCTTTGAGGATGGTGAAGGCCGAATAGCACCTGGTCAGCAAGAGGAAGAGCACTGCTGTCGCGGCTAGGGCGTCACCACCGTCCATGAAAGCCGGGTTCGCCATGTAGAGCGACCAGAGGAGCACGTAGTGGGCCGCGAGGACCGGACGGCCACCCACACCGAGCGTGACAAGCAACGCGACCACCAGGCCGATGTGGAAGATGACCTCGAAGAACACCGCCGAATCCGACGCGGCGTAGAGGCTCCAGGTCCCGATACCGGCCGTGTAATCGCGGATGCCTTCGAGCCCGTAGACACCGTCCGGGCCAAAGAACTCAAGTCGCCCTGCGTACTGCCGGATGTAGAACGCCGTCGACACCACCCCGACGACCGCCCTAAGCAGGCTCAGGGCGGTCGTCGCACGAGGCGCATCCACCATCCAGTCGGCAACGACGCTGACTCGGGAACCGAGCGCGCGGATCACAAGGGAATCCATTCGGAGTCCGTGATGCGAGGCTCTGCGCGTGCTGACCCTTCATCGCGCTTCGACCACGGCGCGAGCGACTGGACGACGTATCGGAGTTGCACAGCGGACGGCCCGTCAGCAACGCCGAGTGCCGATGGGCACGGGATCTGTAGCGCCGCGTAGCGAGCCAGAACCCGCTCCGCCCGTCGCTGCGCGCCGACGTCGGAGGGCGCAAGGTCCTCCTTGCCCCTGGCCTCAAGCCGCTTGCTGATGTCGTCTTGCGCAAAGCGCTCGACGAGCGCATTGCTGACGATCCGGCTCTCGCGATCCGGGAAGAACCTCGACGATTGGGTCCGCGCGATGGCGGACGACGAGATGTCGGTCCAATGCGTCACCTCGTTTTGGCACCGGACGCGAGCAACCACACCGCGCTCATCACTGATGGGATCCGGCGCGAAGAGCTGCCAGTTCTGAGAGAGGTGCGGATTCAGCAGGGACACCACCGGGCCAACATCGAACTTGATCGGCGTGACCGGACCAGCCAGCACGAGTGCGCACGCGCCGAACGTTCCGGCGACTGCCACTCCCGCAGCTGCGAGCAAGGTCTTGTGCATAGTTCTCCCGGAGGGAGGGACCCGCCCACTGGGACGGGCCCCTCCTACTCGTCAGCGATCGAAGTAGGCGGACTCGAGCTGTGCCGAGGGCTGCGGTGTGTCCGCGGCGAAACCGAGGATGCTCGCGAGACGCGCGACGTTCCCCGCCGCCTGCGGTGCGCTGGCCGCCTTGAACCCTGCTGCCAGAGCCTTCGCGACGCCGACCACCCCGCGCTGCTCTGGCTCAGAGGTCATCGACGGGGCCCCCTGGTTCGCGACGACCTCTGCCATCGCACTCGACTTTTCATAGGACGCCTGAGCAGCCTGCGCCGGCGTAGCGAGCAGGAGCGTGCTGCCGACCAGGATGGCTGCGGCCGAACCCGCGAGCTTCGTTTTGAACTTCATCTTCGAACTCCAATCTGTTGTGTGGAGTACCTGTGTACCAGTTTCGGACCAAGCGATCTAGCTTGCGGGTGCGATGCCATCTGGGCACATTCGGTCAACGTTCCGAAGGGAAGGCCGCCGGGGTCCACATCTTCTAGCTCGACAAGCCCGCCTTCACCGTCTTCCACGACGAGGTTCAGGACTCGGGCGTGGCACCGCTGGCACGGAGACGGCGCTCGGGAAGCTCGGCGCAGGCCCGCGGATACGGACATCGTGCCGGGCGAGCTCGCCAGCGTCGCCGTGCCGGTATCGCGCGAGCGGCCCGGCCGCACAGGACGGCTCGCCTCGGCAACAGGGCGGGCTGCCCTTCGTGTCGCGTCCGGCAGGCGATCAGGTCTCGGTCCGCCCCGGAGGCACGGCTCGGCTCCGGCGGGCAGATCGCGTCGGCGGGGACTCACCCATCGCCTGCCTGACCGTCGGTCAGCCCGAGTTCGTCATTCCTGGCTGTCGAGGCTCATTTTGTCGAAGTCCCCCGCGATGCACTGCGAGCTGCCGTCGATCGTGTACCCGCGGGGATCCGCACGGAAGTCGGAGGAGCTCACCGGACCACCCCTGCCCCGGACGCCGAGGATCGGGTCCTCGCCGCCGGTCTGGTACCGCTCGGTCGTGACCCCGAGCTCCTTCCAGTGCTGTTCCACCGCCTTGACGTCGGCCTTTGGATCAGCGCTGGCAGCGCGGACCTTGGCGTAGACGTACTGGACGCCGCCGGTCCCGAGGCCGAGTCCGCACTTCCCCAGCCGTGGACCGTCGTTGGGTTCCCAACCGTCACCGACAACGTCCGTCGAACCCTCGACGAACGTGACGATCGACTGCTTCGCCCGCTCCGGGGTCTTCCCGAGCCCGGAGCTGCAGCCGGCGAGGACGGCGACCGCGAGCAGTACCGCTCCTACAGACGGGAGGACGATGACGGCTTTCCGTCGAGGTACTTTCATCTGGGAACTCCACTCAGATTGCGCTGTGTCTGCGACGTTCGCACAATCATCTCGTGAGCCGTTCGGGCTGGCCGGTCGTGGCATAGCCCACGTTCTGGAGCGACTGCGTGTCCTCGTCGAGGTAACCGCCGCCGTACCAGGTATGGACTCCATGGTCGTGGACGGGGTTGAGACCCGATGCTCCGTCGGAGCCGAAACTCGTGGCACCAAATCCTGGGGCGGTCGGATCCTGCTTGTGATCCGAACTGAAGTCCCGGCCGACTGCGGCCCATTCGTCGCCGCCCCAGTGTTCGATGAGCGGCTTGGCCACCTCTGCTTGCCCCGCGTCCACCGCATCCGCGTCGATTTCGTCCGCCCCATGGATGCTGTCCGGTATCCCCGCCGATGCCGTTCGTGTCGCGTCCGCCGCGTGCGCCACTCTCGATCCGGCCTGGAGGCACGGCCGCGGTTGCGCCGACGAGGCACGTTGGCACCGGGGTGCCGACCACGACAGTGTGTCTCTCCGTCACCATCGGCGCACGGGTCCTGACCGCCGGCCTGGAGGACGGCGTCTGCGAAGCGTCAGACTCGAGGGCGTTGACTACGTTCATGATCACCAAGGGCGTCATCCACCAGGTCGAGAGTGCGACTGTCCGGGATCGCAACGGCGTGTCAGTCGGCAAGGTCGTGCAGGTGTTCCCCTCCGACGAGGACGGCAGTGCGGCCTACGTCTGTGTCGCAACCGGACTGCTCGGGCGTCACCAGGCGCTCGTCCCCGCCGACGACGCCACGTTCGACGGCACGGACGTGCACGTCGGGTACACGAAGGACGCGATCAAGGGCGCTCCGTCCCTCGGAGCAGGACGCACCTTGTCCCTCGCCGAGGCGAACGCCGTCCGTAAACACTTCGGGCGGTCCCCCACCGGCGCTGCGACCGGAGACATGGGCGACCCACGCGAGAACCTCGACCAGGCCGGGACAGGTCTTGCGGGCGCGGACGACACCGAAGGCGCAGGGACGACCCCGCCGGCCTGAACGTCACCGGAGTGAACGACGCCGAGACCACGGCTTTCGCCCACACCAAGCAAGGCAGCGGCCGGTCCTCTGGCGGGTGCGTGCTCCCTCGTTGATGCGCGCTGCTCTGAGCGTCGCCGACGCGGGTTTCTCGGAAGAGCATGCCCGTCTTCGTCCGACGAGCTCCGCGGCCATCGCACACGCGCAGCACTGCGAAGGCGCTGCTGCGAAGCCCCACCTCGTCGCTGCGCAGTCACGTGTCATGGGAAGTGACCCCCCGACACACATCGACACAACCCTTCTCGCGGGCGTTCGGCGATGCCACAGTCTCGCCATTGCGCACATCTGGTCGGGCTGTCCGCCCACACCAGACGAATCGACACCACACGGCGCCACACCACGCGACAGGCAGCAACCCAGACCACGAAGGAGTCCTCGTGACCATCAGCAACCAGACCGCCGACCGCACGATCGACGAGGGCGCCGACGACGAGCTCCTCGCCCGTTTCCGTCCGATCATCGACCGCATCGCTGCCGGCGCGTCCGAGCGCGAACGCGACCACCGCCTCCCGTTCGAGGAGATCCGCGAACTCGCCGCCGCAGGATTCGGCGCCGTCCGCGTCCCCGTCGCCCACGGCGGAGCCGGGGCGACCCTGCCCCAGCTGTTCCGCCTGCTGACCGAACTCGCCACCGCTGACAGCAACATCCCCCAGGCGCTCCGCGGTCACTTCGCGCTGGTGGAAGACCAGCTGGTCGCACGGACCGGGGAACGCGAGGGGTGGCTGGACCGCTTCGGCCGCGGTGAGATCGCCGGCAACTCGTGGACAGAAGTCGGGTCAGTGCAGGTCGGCGACGTGATCACGAAGGTGACCCCGCAGCAGGACGGGACGTTCCGGATCACCGGGCAGAAGTACTACTCGACCGGCAGCATCTTCGCCGACTGGATCGACACCTACGCCGAACGGACGGACACCGGCGAGCGGGTCATCGCGATCGTCGACGCGCACCAGCCCGGGGTCACTCACACCGACGACTGGGACGGGTTCGGGCAGCGCACCACCGGCTCCGGCACCAGCACCTTCGACGACGCCGTCGTGCAGGCCGACGCGGTGATCCCCTTCGACGAGCGGTTCAAGTACCAGACGGCGTTCTACCAGGGCGTGCTGTTGAGCGTCCTCGCCGGGTCCGTCCTCGCAGGCGAACGGGAGATCGCGCGCGAGGTCCGCAACCGCACCCGCGTCTTCTCACACGGCAACGCCGACACGTTCGCGTCCGACCCGCAGATCCTGCAGGTCGTCGGCGAAGTGTCGGCGGCCGGGTTCGCCGCCACCGCCATCGTCGACCGGGCCGCCGCAGCCCTGCAGGGTGCGTACGAGGGAGCCGGGCTCGACACCGCCGAGGACGAGCGCCGCAACGGCCGCGCCGAACTCGCGACCGCGCAGGCGCAGGTGGCGCTGACCACCCTGGCGACGACGGCGACCTCGCACCTGTTCGACGCGCTCGCGGCGTCCGGGGTGAGCACGACGAAGAACCTCGACCGGCACTGGCGGAACGCTCGCACCGCCGGCAGCCACAACCCGTGGGTGTTCAAGGCACGGATCATCGGTGACCACTCGGTCAACGGTGCCGAACCGCCCCGCGTCTGGGCGATCGGTGCGACCCGCACCTCGTGACGCCCGTCGAAGCCGGGACGGCTTCCGCGTGACCGCTGCTGCGACGTGCCTGCCCCGCCGCCCGGCCGCCGTGCGCGTACAGTCCCTGGCAACGCACGGCTGGCCGACCATCGGGGAACGCGATGCGACTGATCACGGGGACGACACTGGCCGTTGCGCTGGCAGCAGGCGCGCTGATCGGCCTCGCGCCACCAGCGACTGCGGCCGGATCCGGAACGATCACCGTGCAGCTCGCAACGCCGGACGGCACCGCGATCCGGCTGGCGGACGTCGAACTCGCAGCGATCGGCACCGACGTCGTCGTCGGGAACGCCACGACCGACGATGACGGCGCCGCGACGTTCACCGGCATCCCCGCACCGGACACCGTCACGGTGACGACGCAGCAACTCCCGCCGCACGGAACCGAGACCTACGCCCCCGGAATCCGCTCGGGCATCGCGGTCCGCGGCGGTTCGACAGTCGCGGTCACCGTGCCGCTCGTGATCGGTGCCACCGTGCAGGGCGGCGTGGTCGGCCCCACGGGACCCGCCGCCGACCGCCTGATGTACGCCTGGAACGAGGACACCTCGCAGGTGTTCACAACAACCTCGGACAGCACAGGCCAGTACCGGTTCGTCGGGTTGAGCACCGGGAAGTACCGCATCGAGGCGTACGCCAGCGGAACGGCGTCGCCCGCCGTCTGGAAGACCCGGGTGTACCAGCAGCGAGGAACGCTCCCGGCTTCCCAAGTCACGTTGTCACGGCACTACGCACACAGCGACTACGACCTTGTCGTCTACGCGGCTTCGGCGTCCCGCACCCCGTCGGCGCAGCTGAGCGGCGCGACCGTCACGGTGACGAACGCGACGACCGGTGCGTCGTTCTCGACCCGGTTCTCGACGCTGCTCGACAGCGAGCAGACCGCGCAGTTCCAGATCCCCTCCGGGCAGTACGTGGTGGAACTCCGGACCGTGGCGACGACCGCAACGACCGCGCAGACGATGTGGCTCGGCCGTCCGGGAGGCGTGTACCGGTACGTGGCAGACCGGGCGCAAGCCGTCCCGGTGAAGGTCGTTTACGGCGGGTTCAACGGTTGGGGTGGCGCGGTACCGGAGACGGTGTCGCGCTGAGTGGTCGGGCGCAGTTGACTGCGCGACTGCACGCGATCACGTGAGAAACGACGGACGGGAGGCGCGGCGCCAGCTGGCACCGCCTCGCTGTACACGCCGAGCGAGTACTGCCCGTTCGGCCGGACGCTCCAGGTCACCCCGGCCCGGACCTCGTGGTCCGTCCCGACCTTCGCGCTGCGCGACCGCCATCCTTCTTCATCGAAGTAGCGCTGCCTCAGTTCGAGGTTCTGCTCCGCGCCGGTCGCGCCGTCCGGTGCCTCGCCGAACGCGGCGTCGCCGGCCGGCAGCGGGCGGACGTCTCCACCGTTCCAGTACCAGGCGCCGTCCGAGATCTGCTGCTGCGCGGCGGCGAGGACCGCCTGCCCGTGCTCGTACCGCTCGCCGGCCGAGTCAAACTCGTCCTTCAACGACAGATTCGCGACCTGTGCCTGCGTCTTGCCGGCCGCGTCTCGCGTGTCCTCTCCGGTCACCGTCGTCTCCTCTGCCGGCGCCGCCCGAGGCGCATCCGGTCGTCGCGAGCTCCACGGCCGCGAGCATGGTCACGACGGCGCCGCGCAGACGTGTGCGAGTCAGGACGGTCATGGCCCCATTTTCCCGTCTGCGACGATCTGCGCGAGCGAGTCGAGTGCTTCGGGACAGTGACCGGACGGGCTGCGTGAGAGGCTTCCGGTCAGTCCGATGACGAACGGACGAAGAGGTAGTCGGGACGCGGCACATCGAGTGATCCGACGTAGAAACCGAGTCCGCCGTTGGTCGAGTAACCCTGGCGCACGAAGCGGTCATCGAAGTAGAACCGAATGCCGGTCGAGTCCCCGTCGGCCACCTTCCAGCGTCCGGAGAAGCTCGCCGAGTCCCCGCCGCCCGCGCAGCCCGGAGGGCTCGTCGCAGCGTTCCTGGTCCGGCACGCGAGGTCGATCGGGATGTTGCGCGCCGTGAACGTTCGATCCGCCGACACGGTGAACTCCGCCGCTCCGTCGCCGTCCGCACCCTCGAGCACCCAAGTGCCGGCGTAGTCCTGCGGCTCGGGCTGTGCCGTGACGGCGCAACCGGTCAACAACATCGCCAGCACCGCGATCGAGGTCGCGACGCCCGCCAGGTGTCTAGTCACAACTTCACCTTCTCCGTCCACGTGAACCGCTCCGTCACCCGCGAGAACGGACCGTGGTCTCCAGCGGCTCGGTTCAACGCGTCGTAGTCGAGCCCGGGAATCCGCAGGGCGGAGCCGAGCGTGGTCTCGTTCGTCGCCGTGTACTCGACCACGGTGGTTCCGTCGTCGCCCTTCGACACGACCTTCGCGTCAACGTCGTACGTCCCGAGGGCCAAGAGCGTGCGATCCCGTTCAGACGCCACCGGCCAGGTGACAACCGTGCGGATGTCCCGGAGGAGGTTCTGGTTCGTCAACGACGCGGGTCCCGCCTGGTAGCCGTACCCGGTCGCGACGCCCGTGTCCTTCAGATCGTCGAGGATGTCCCTGCGCTGGTCACCCGGCAGCTCGTTCCTCACGACCTGCGTCATCTTGCTGTCCGATCCGTAGAGCAACGTCCGAGGTGACGTGCCCGTCGCCCACCCGAAGAGCATCTCACCCTGCCCACTCGTCAGGACGGTCCCGGCGTAGAAGTCCGCTGCCATGCCGACAGGGATACCGACCAGCGGGAGCGGACTGAGCGCGCCGAGGACGACGCCTGGGCCCGGCATGCGTGGGTCGAGGAGCGACATGCCGAGCAGCCATGACAAGGCGTGCGAGGCGTGCAGGTCCCCGTCCATCGAGAAGGCGCCGTTGTTCGACAAGTGGTACGAGATCCCGAGCAAGCCCTGTCGGCCGGCTCCGTACGCCGCGAGTTCCGCGTCCGTGATCGGTCGGAGTCCGGTCGGGTCGGTCTGGTTGACCGGGTCGTTGCCAGAGAAGGCGTACGGGTTGTCGGCCCAGGCCGCACCCGCCACCGGGGGCAGGGGATCTGGGGACAGGAACGACCGTACCGACGGATCGTACGCTCGTGCTCCGCTCAGCTCGAGTCCACCGACCAGGACGGTGCCGGTCGGACTGACCTCGATGCCGTCCGGGAGGCGCGGTGACGTCGCGACGTCGGTCGAGAACCACGGGTCGTGTAGCTGCGCGGAGCGAGAACGACGCCACCCCGAGGTGATCCAGCTCCCGTCGACGCCGAGCATCCCGGGCGCGGTGACGATCGGAACGTCACCGATCGCCAGCAGGGTGGGCACGGGTGCCGTCGGATCCCAGCAAAGCGTCGTGCCGTTGACCTCGGCGAGTTCACCGAGAGCGTTGACCCACAGGTCGGAGCGCTTCACGCCCACCCCGTCTGCACGCACGACTGTGCGGAGCTGACCGAGCTCGTCCCACACGTACGTGGTGGTGCCGTCGTCGGTTGCGGCGAGGACACGCCTGCCTGAGCTGTCGTACTCGAACCGGACGACCGCGGTCCCGTCGCCTCGGCTTTCGGTTTGCAGGAGCGCTCCGGTGGCGTCGTGCAGGTACGAGGTGTTCACGAATGCGTCTCGCTCCTCGACCATCCGGCCGGAGCGATCGTAGGTCCAGGTCGACGCGGTCGTCCCGGTCGCGGCAACCAACTGCGACGCCTCGTCGTACTCGTACGTCACGGTCATCCCGTCCGGATCGCGCACGGCAGCGACGCGCCCTCGGCTGTCGCGCTCGAGCGTGGTCTTCCGCCCGTCTGACACATGCCCGACGACGAAGCCATCGCGGTACTGCCACGACTGACCCACGGACCCGGCGACGACCTCGGTCAGCCGGCCGTCACCGTCGTACCGGAACGAGGCGTCGGGGAAGTCGGGCCGCCTCATGCCGGTCAGGATGCCTGCACGACCACGGTCGTACTCGGTCCTGACGCCGTCCGGCGTGGTTATCGCGCGCTGGTTGCCAGCGGCGTCGTACTCCCATCCGGTCGTCATGCTCCGCCCGGCACGAGTCGTCGTGCGCCGGAGTAGTTCGTGCCGGGCGCCGTACTCCAGCCGGTGCTCGGTCTGCTCGCCGTCGGGGTGAGTCCTGTCGGTGATCGTGATCGATCGGCCGGACTCGTCCCGCGCGACTGCCGCAACGAGTCGGCCGTCCTGACGGACCTCGGTCAGCCGCCCTGCTGGGTCGTGGGTCCACGTGGTCGTGTGGCCATCGGGATTCGTGCGGGCCGTCGGTCGGCCGGCTGCGTCCCGAGTCCACGTCACGGCGCGGCTCATCGGGTCGGTCGTCGACGCCATGTCACCGAGCCCGGTCCAGGTGTTCAGCGTGCGCCCGCCGGAGGGCCCGACCATCTGCGTGACCCGCCCGAGGACGTCCCGGTGGAAGGTCGTGGAGTGCCCGAGCGCGTCGTCGACCGCGACCGCCTGCCCGGCAATGTCCCGGGTGATCGTCCGGCGACCGTTCGGTGAGTCGTCGACAGTGACCAGACGCCCGGCAGGGTCGTGACCGTACCGCGTCGTCCCGATGCCGGGCACTCGTTCCGCAACCAGCCGTGAACAGGCGTCGTATTCGAACGTGGTGACGGCACCCGAGGGCTCGATGCGTTCCACAATCCGCGAGTCCGCATCGTATCCGAGCATCGTCCTGCCACCGTCTGCATCGGTCCACGCCGAGAGCCGACCGCAGACATCGTACTCGATGGTCGTACGGTCACCGAGCGGAGACGTACCGGCGACTACGCGGCCCGCGAGGTCGAGGTCCAAGAACGGTACTGCCGCAGGACGATCTGTCTGCTCGACGACAGAGCGGACGCCTGCGGGATCGATCCGTGCCGTCGGGCGCCCGACGGCGTCATACTCCCGGAGCCATCGCCCACCTGCCGGATCCGTCACCTCGCGCAGTCGCGAGAGCGCGTCGTGGAGCATCTTCCAGTGAGTACCGTCCGGCAGGAGGATCTCGTGCAGGTTGCCCAGATTGTCGTACCGAACGTCGCTCGCCCGTCCGAGCGGATCCGTGGCGCGCGTGACGCTGCCCCCGGTTCCGTACTCGTATGTTGTCTGCCCGCCCACCGGATCGGCGACCGAGATGACACGACCCCCCGCGTCGCGTTCGAACGTCCACACGGAACCGTCTGGGGCTTCACAGGACGTCACGAGGCCGGCGGCGTCACGTTCGAAGCGCGTCCGGTGTCCCAGGGGAGTGGTGGTCGTGATCACTTGACCAACGTGGTCCCGCGTGTACAGGGTCGTCCCGCCCAGCGCGTCCGTGACAGCGACGAGGTCACCCGAAACGTCGTACTCGTACATCAGCACGACGCCCTCAGGGTCCTCGACGCGGACGAGCAGGTCATCGACCCAGTTCATCGTGAAGCGAGCGCCTCGTTCGTCGACGACGAGCGAGGGGTACGTCGCCGAGGGGTCGGCGTACGTGAACGAGACGCTTCGACCGTCGCGCTCGATGCGATGCACGCGGTCGTGATCGTCGTGGGCGACGACCGTGTCGGTCCCGTCCGCTGCGACGGTGCGGGTGAGGCGCCCGCGGTCGTCGTACTCGTGCACCGCGACTGATCCGTCACGAGCGGTCGAGGCCACGAGGTTCCCGTGCTCGTCGTGGCTCAACGACTGTCGTCGACCATCCGCGTCGGTGATTGCGACCACGCGACCGTGGCGATCGGATGTCCACGTGTTCGACTGTGTGCCGTCCTCATCGGCGACGGACGTGACCCGTCCGGGAAGGTACGCGAACCGGATCGTGCGGCCTTGCGGAGTCGTCTGCAGGAGCACACGACCGTGCTGGTCGTAGATGTTCGCACACTCGACGACGCCGTCCGCCGCCGTCACCCGCTCGATGCGACCGCCGTCCTCCCATGTGTACGTCCGCGTTCCGCCGGGACCCGTCACCGACCTGAGTGCACCGTCGTCGGCGTAGTCGTACGTGACCGTGCGTCCGTCGGAGGAGCGCGCCGAACGGACCAGCCCGTCGCGGTGAAGGAAGTCGATGAACCGCCCGCGTCGGTGCTGGAGCCGCACGAGCCTGTCGTCGCCGTCCCGCACGGCCTTGGTGGTCGCCGCGGTCCCGGTACCGGCGGCGATCCACACCCCTCGGGATGTGAACGACCACCAGGAGCCGGCGTTGTCACGGACGACGAGGACCACCTCACGGTCAACCGTCGAACCCGCCGTCGGGTCGGGTTCTGGTGCCAGCCACAGGTTCTCTCCGACGGCACGAACCGCGATGTCGCCCCGGGTCGGGAAAGTGCTCCGTCGGCCGTCATCGTGCACCAACTCAACATGGTCGGCGAGGACCTCGAGGCGCTTGTCGAGGACTGAGGACCACCCGCGACCGAAAGAACCAGCGACGAGGTCGAACGAGTTGTACAACCGCGTGAGCTCGAAGCCCTCAGCGCCTCCGGCGAAGGAGAGGTCACGCTCCAGCTCGACGAAGTTGCCGGTCGCCGTGTTCACGGGGTCGGCTGCGAAGCCACTGGTGGGGACCGCGCCGAGCAACGACGGGGCGCCGAAGTCGAGGTCGGTCCGCGTCCTGCCCACCCCCGCCGCCAGTAGCGCGGCCAGGAGCGAAGTGTCGTTCAGCGAGACGACGTCTCCGCTCGCCCCGGCTGCTTCGAAGGCAGCTGCGATCGTGTTCGCCCAGTCCACGTCGCCTTCATTTGCGGTCGACCAGGCCCGGAAGCCCGCGAGGAGCGTCGACAGGTCAACTCGGCCGAAGTCGCACCCCTGGGTGAAGGCCGCCAGGGCAGCCGCGATCCGCCCCGGGAGCGCCTGCAGGCTGCCGTTCAGTGAGGCGGATCCGGAGGCGAACGCCCGGAGGCGGTCTGGTCGCGCGGACGAGACACTTCCCCCGGTTCCCGGACCGGCACCCGGCGTCGGCGTGCTCCTGGTACGCGCCGTGTAGCTCGTACTCGGGAAGGCCGGAACGTCGACCTTGCCACTGCTCGGCGGGGGTTCTTCACCGAAAATCTGGTCCCAAGTACTGTCGACGAGGTCAGTCCGGCGGGCCATCACGCGGTCGCGCCAGGCCCGGGCCTCGCGCCGGCGGGTGTTCTCCGCCCGCGCGGCATCGCTGAGCGCACGGATGCCGCTCGCGACCTCGCCGAGCTTCGTGGTGAGCTCGCGCGCGTCCTCCTGGGCGATCTGCGCGTTCGACCGGAAGGTCTCCGCGAAACCGCCTGCGAAGTCGGTGCCGGCCAGCGTGACGAGCGCCGCGCGCGACGGCGATTGGAGCTCCACCGTAGTCTTCGCCAGGTCGCACTGTCGTGCGAGGTCGTCGGCCGCGGAGAAGTCGTACGTCAGGTCCGGCAGTGCGTACGCGGTCAGGTCTGTCGTTCCAGTCACCGTTGTGTCCCCCCATGGAAAGCGGTGTTGTCTCAGTCGAACCTAACGCAGGCTCGTCGCCCGTGTCGCTGGTCCCCCACGGAGCCAGCCCGAGCGAGCGAGCGAGCGGACCAAGCATCTCTCTGGCCTGCTACCGCACACACGAATCGGCCCGCTCCGACATCGAATCACCAGGACAGGGCCTGCTCCGCCCAGGCGCATCAGATCTGCGGGCGCAGTCAACGTCGCCTGCGGGCGGGCCCCGGATGACAGCGCCGTCCAATCGCCCCGAGGGGAACTCGGACTCGACCGAGGGTGCATTCGATGGACGACCAGAACGCACGGCCCAAGGAGGTCGCCGCCCTCGTCGAGTCCGCGCCGACCACCGCCACCCGCTGACCGGACACGTCAGTGCGGTCCGGCGAACGACGACGCCCCGCCGGCAGAAGCCAGCGGGGCGTCCCCACGAGTCAGAGCGAGATCAGAAGTCCCAGTCCTCGTCCTCGGTCTTCTCCGCCTTGCCGATGACGTACGACGACCCCGACCCCGAGAAGAAGTCGTGGTTCTCGTCCGCGTTCGGCGACAGGGCCGACAGGATCGCCGGGTTCACGTCCGTCGTCTCCTTGGGGAACATCGGCTCGTAGCCCAGGTTCATCAGCGCCTTGTTGGCGTTGTAGTGCAGGAACTTCTTGACGTCCTCGGTCAGCCCGACCTGGTCGTAGAGGTCCTGCGTGTACTGCACCTCGTTCTCGTAGAGCTCGAACAGCAGGTTGAACGTGTAGTCCTTGATCTCCTGCTTGCGCTCTTCGGAAGCGCCCTCGAGGCCCTTCTGGAACTTGTACCCGATGTAGTACCCATGGACGGCTTCGTCGCGGATGATCAGGCGGATCAGGTCGGCCGTGTTGGTGAGCTTGGCGCGCGAGGACCAGTACATCGGCAGGTAGAAGCCGGAGTAGAACAGGAACGACTCGAGCAGCGTCGAGGCGACCTTGCGCTTCAGGGGGTCGTCACCGGTGTAGTAGTCGAGGACGATCTGGGCCTTCTTCTGCAGGTTCACGTTCTCGGTGGACCAGCGGAAGGCGTCGTCGATCTCGGGCGTCGAGGCCAGCGTCGAGAAGATCGACGAGTAGCTCTTCGCGTGCACCGACTCCATGAACGCGATGTTCGTGTAGACGGCTTCTTCGTGCGGGGTGATCGCGTCGGGGATCAGGCTGATCGCGCCGACGGTGCCCTGGATGGTGTCGAGCAGCGTCAGGCCGGTGAAGACCCGCATCGTGAGCTGCTGCTCCGCCGGCGTCAGCGTGTTCCACGACTGCACGTCGTTCGACAGCGGCACCTTCTCGGGCAGCCAGAAGTTGTTGACCAGCCGGTTCCAGACCTCGACGTCCTTGTCGTCCTGGATGCGGTTCCAGTTGATGGCACTGACCGAACTGATCAGCGGGATGGACTTGCCCGTGGCGTGGACCGGGTCGGTGAGGGTCATGGGATTGTCTTCCGGATTCGAGATGGTGATCTGATGACGGACTGGAGGCGCGGGGCGGGGCCCGCCCCGCGCCTCCAGGAAGAGAGCAGCAGCTCTACAGCATGCAGCTGACGCAGCCCTCGACCTCGGTGCCCTCGAGGGCGAGCTGGCGCAGACGGATGTAGTAGATCGTCTTGATGCCCTTGCGCCATGCGTAGATCTGGGCCTTGTTGATGTCACGCGTGGTGGCGGTGTCCTTGAAGAACAGCGTCAGGGACAGGCCCTGGTCCACGTGCTGCGTCGCCGCGGCGTACGTGTCGATGATCTTCTCGGCACCGATCTCGTACGCGTCCTGGTAGTAGTCCAGGTTGTCGTTCGTCATGAACGGCGCCGGGTAGTAGACGCGGCCGAGCTTGCCTTCCTTGCGGATCTCGATCTTCGACGCGATCGGGTGGATCGACGACGTCGAGTGGTTGATGTACGAGATCGAACCGGTCGGCGGGACTGCCTGCAGGTTCTGGTTGTAGATGCCGTGCTCCTGGACCGAGGCCTTCAGTGCGGCCCAGTCCTCCTGCGTCGGGATCGTGATGTTCGCGTTGTCGAACAGCGAGGCGACACGAGCGGTCGCGGGGGTCCACGCCTGGTCGGTGTACTTGTCGAAGAACTCACCCGACGCGTACTTCGAGTCGCGGAACCCGTCGAAGGTCTCGCCGGTCTCGATGGCGATGTTGTTCGAGGCGCGCAGGGCGTGGAACAGCACCGTGTAGAAGTAGATGTTCGTGAAGTCGATGCCCTCTTCGGAGCCGTAGTAGACGCGCTCACGAGCGAGGTAGCCGTGCAGGTTCATCTGGCCGAGGCCGATGGCGTGCGACTTGTCGTTGCCGTCCTCGACGGAACGCACCGAGGTGATGTGCGACATCTGCGAGACCGAGGTCAGGCCGCGGATGGCCGTCTCGATGGTCTTGCCGAAGTCGGGCGAGTCCATCGTCAGCGCGATGTTCAGCGAGCCGAGGTTGCAGGAGATGTCCTTGCCGATCTCCTTGTAGGACAGGTCCTCGTTGAAGGTCGTCGGGGTGTTGACCTGCAGGATCTCGGAGCACAGGTTGGACATGTTGATCCGACCCTTGATCGGGTTGGCCTTGTTCACCGTGTCCTCGAACACGATGTACGGGTAGCCGGACTCGAACTGGATCTCGGCGATGGTCGTGAAGAAGTCACGCGCCTTGATCTTCGTCTTCTTGATGCGCGAGTCGTCGACCATCGCGCGGTAGTTCTCGGAGATCGGGACGTCGCCGAAGGGGACGCCGTAGACCTTCTCGACGTCGTACGGCGAGAACAGGTACATGTCCTCGTTGTTCTTCGCGAGCTCGAACGTGATGTCCGGCACGACGACGCCGAGGGACAGCGTCTTGATGCGGATCTTCTCGTCGGCGTTCTCGCGCTTGGTGTCGAGGAACTTCATGATGTCCGGGTGGTGGGCGCTGAGGTAGACCGCGCCGGCACCCTGACGCGCACCGAGCTGGTTCGCGTAGGAGAAGGAGTCTTCCAGCAGCTTCATCACGGGGATGATGCCCGAGGACTGGTTCTCGATCTGCTTGATCGGGGCGCCGGCCTCACGGATGTTGGAGAGGAGCAGGGCCACGCCGCCGCCGCGCTTCGAGAGCTGCAGCGACGAGTTGATCCCGCGCGAGATCGACTCCATGTTGTCTTCGATGCGCAGCAGGAAGCAGGAGACGAGTTCGCCGCGCTGGGCCTTCGCCGTGTTGAGGAACGTCGGGGTGGCGGGCTGGAAGCGGCCGGCGACGATCTCTTCGACGAGGTCGATCGCGAGCTGCTCGTTGCCCTGGGCCAGGCCGAGGGCGGTCATGACGACGCGGTCCTCGAAGCGCTCGAGGTAGCGCTTGCCGTCGAACGTCTTGAGCGTGTAGCTCGTGTAGTACTTGAACGCGCCGAGGAACGTCTGGAACCGGAACTTCTTCGAGTACGCCAGGTCGTTGAGTCGCTGGATGAAGTCCAGCGAGTACATGTCGATCGTCGCTTTTTCGTAGTACTCGTTCTCGACCAGGTAGTCGAGCCGCTCCTTCAGGTTGTGGAAGAAGACGGTGTTCTGGTTGACGTGCTGCAGGAAGAACTGCTTGGCGGCCTCACGATCCTTGTCGAACTGGATGTTCCCGTCCGCGTCGTAGAGGTTGAGCATCGCGTTGAGGGAGTGGTAGTCCATCCCCGTCTGCGGCGACGTCAGATCGACGTCTGCAACTGCTGCGTCCAAAATGCATCCAATCCTGTGTTGACCGCCGACACGTCGTCAGGGGTCCCGAAGAGTTCAAACCGGTAGAGAAGGGGGACGTTGCACTTCCGCGCGATGACGTCCCCGGCCAGGCCGTAGGCCTCGCCGAAGTTCGTGTTGCCGCCGACGACCACACCGCGGATGAGCGAGCGGTTGTGCGCGTCGTTGAGGAACTTGATGACCTGCTTGGGGACCGCACCATCGCCGTTGCCGCCACCGTAGGTGGGCAGGAACAGGACGTAGGGCTCGTCCACGTGGAGGAAGGGTTCGCTCGGGTAGAGCGGGATCCGGTCCGCGTCGCGGCCGAGCTTCTCGACGAAGCGCGCGGTGTACCCGGACACGCTCGAGAAGTAGACCAATCGGCTCATGGCGCGCTCCTCGGTGGAAGGTGCGGACAGACGGACCGGGGGTGTCCTGTGGGCGGCGATCCGGGCCTCCTGAGCGGGTCCGGGGTGACCGTCCACAGGACGGGAGGCGACTACGCCAGTTCGGCGCTGAGCGTCGCGATCTTGTCGGGGCGGAAGCCCGACCAGTGGTCGTCGTCCGTGACGACGACGGGGGCCTGCATGTAGCCCAGGCTCTTGACGTGTTCGAGGGCTGCCTCGTCGGTGGAGACGTCGTGCACTTCGTACTCGATGCCCTTGTTGTCGAGGGCCCGGTACGTCGCTGTGCACTGGACGCAGGACGGCTTGGTGTAGACGGTGACGGCCATGTTCTCCCCTGGTTTCTGGGCCTGATTCCAGGTCCGAAGTTCGTGTGCGGTGCTGAGGACGACGCTACTACATGTTGTGCCCGGCGGACCCGTCGACCACAAGAGAAAGTGTTACACGCCTGTAGTTTCCACAACCCGATCCACAGACTGTGGATTCCCGGAGGCCCGGTTTTCCGCCACTCTCGCACCCACCACCGACACTCTCCACAAGCTGTGGACGGAAGTTCTCGACACCTCCCGTCGGCGTGTCTGAGAACGGTGTCGACGAGGACCTCCTCCACACCTCCCCCGGACGGGTGACACCCCGATCCGTCCGGTCCGTACACTCGTCTCGTGAGCACGTACGGCCCCCTCCTGAAGACCCCCGGCGTGGGTCGTGTCATCGCTGCACAGCTCACCGCGCGCTTCCCGTTCGGGATGCTCTCGCTGGCCTACCTGCTGCACGTCGAGCACGTCTTCCACTCCTACGGCGCCGCCGGCCTGGTGCTCGCGACGACGAGTGTCGGGCAGGCGCTGGCCGGCCCGCTCACCAGCCGTTGGATGGGCAGCTGGGGCATGCGCCCCGTCCTCATCCTGACGAGCATCGTCGCGCTCGTCAGCATGGGGGTCATCGGGTTCGTCCTCATGCCGCTCTGGGGCTACGTGGTGGTCGGGTTCCTCGGCGGTCTCGCGGTTCCGCCCGTGCAGCCGGCGGTCCGCACCATCTACCCCAAGATGGTGACCTCGTCGCAGCTCACCCCCTTGTTCTCGCTCGACGCCAGC
Organism: Curtobacterium sp. 18060; assembly: GCF_902706105.1. NCBI lineage: Bacteria > Bacillati > Actinomycetota > Actinomycetes > Micrococcales > Microbacteriaceae > Curtobacterium > Curtobacterium sp. 18060. The sequence continues at coordinate 53,675 of NZ_CACSJV010000011.1, forward strand.
GCCCAAGAACTGATCTGGGTCGCCGGCCCGGTCATCACCACCTTCGTCGCGACCCAGGTCGGCACGGTCGAGGCGATCGTCGTCGCCATGGTCTTCCTGGTGGTCGGCGGCATCTGGTTCATCGCCTCACCCGAGCTCGGCCGCGTCCGCATCCCCCGCTCGAAGCGCGCGTTCGGCGTGGTGCTGAAACGACCGTCGGTCGTCGTCGCCACCCTGACCGGTCTGCTGCTCATCGGGGCGTGCGCCGCGGTCGAGGCCAGCGTCACGAGCGTCTTCGGCGAGGGCAGCCCGAACGCCGGCATCGTCCTGGCCGTCTTCGCGGTCGGGTCCCTGTTCGGCGGCCTGGCCTTCGGCCACCGTCCGATCTCCCCCAACACCCTGTGGACGCGCATGGCGATCGTCTTCGTCGGTCTCGCGCTCGCCCTGGGCGGCACGAACTTCTGGTGGCTCTGCCTCGCCCTCGTGATCGCGGGCATCGGCATCGCGCCGGCACTCGCGGTGATGTTCGGTTCGGTCTCCGCCACCGTCAAGTTCTCCGACACTGCCGAGGCCTACGGCTGGATGGGGACCGGTCAGCTCATCGGTGCCGCCGGCGGGTCCGCGGTCGCCGGCTTCCTGATCGACAGCAGTGGCCCGGTGGGCGGCTTCACGGTCGGTGCGGTCATGGCCGGGGTGGGCGTCGTCGTCGCGCTCGGCGCCAAGCGCTGGCTGCCCGACCTGCGCGGCCGTGACGCCAGCCCCATCCCCGACACCGAGCCGGTGGTCCTGCCGACCTGAGCGCGCGGCGCGCGGCGCGGGCTTTCGGCGGCGTACTTGGTCGAATCGGGCGTACCTGGTCGAAAGTTCTGACCAGGTACGCCCGATTGCATTTACCATCGCGGCCGACATGGGAAGGAACGTGCTTCCCACGAGCGGCTCGCGTTCTCCACAGATGGCCGGGAGGCCCGGCGCGCGCCCGCCACGCACCGGCAGGATGGGTGCATGGTCAGTTCACTTCCCCTGCGTGACGGCGCCGCGATCCCCGCGATCGGGTTCGGCGTCTACAAGGTCGACGACACCGAGGCCGAGACGGCGGTCGGTCTCGCGCTCGACGCCGGCTACCGCCACGTCGACACGGCCGAGATGTACGGCAACGAGACCGGCGTCGGCAAGGCGATCCGGGCCTCCGGGCTCGACCGTGACGACGTCTTCGTGACGACCAAGGTGTGGAACGACCACCAGGGGCGCGACGCGACCCTGCGTGCGTTCGACGGCAGCCTCGAGCGGCTGGGGCTCGACGCGGTCGACCTGTACCTGATCCACTGGCCGGCCGCGGCGAACGACCGCTACGTCGACACCTGGCGCGCACTCGTCGAGCTGCGCGACTCCGGCCGGGCGCGGAGCATCGGCGTCTCGAACTTCCAGGTGCCGCACCTGCAGCGGCTCATCGACGAGACGGGCGAGGTCCCGGCGCTCAACCAGGTCGAGCGGCACCCGTGGCTCCCGCAGCGCGAGCTCATGGAGTTCCACCAGCAGCACGACATCGTCACCGGAGCGTGGTCACCACTCGGTCGCGGTCGGCTGATCGACGAACCGGTCCTCACCGGCATCGCTGACGCACACGGGGTGAGCGTCGCGCAGGTCCTCGTGCGGTGGAACATGCAGCAGGGGGTCGTGGTGCTGCCGAAGTCGGTGACGCCGTCGCGGATCCGGTCGAACCTCGACGTCGACGGTTTCGTGCTCAGCGACGACGACCTCGCGGCGATCGCGACGCTCGAGTCCGGGCAGCGGACGGGCTCACACCCCGACTCGGTGTCGTGACGGTAGCGCCGTCGTGACGTGGTGCTCGCGTGACGGCGTAGGTTCTTCGGGGTGAACGATCCTCAGCAGACCGCACGTGAGCACCTCGGGCCCGACGAGCACCTGTACTGGGCCGGCACGAGCGACCCGGCGAAGCTCTTCACGGGGCGGGACGGCTTCCTCGTCCCGTTCTCCCTGTTCTGGACCGGCTTCGTCCTGTTCGCAGTGGCCGACGTCGTGCGGAACGGGTACCTCGGCGTGGGCGCGATCATCCCGATCGTCTTGTCACTGGTCGGCCTGCACCTTGTGTTCGGGCGCTTCATCGTGAAGGCCCACCGCAAGCGCACGACCGTGTACGCCGTCACCGACCGCCGCGCACTGATCATCACGCCGAACACCACACGCGAGGTTCCGGTGGGACGCACCGATCGCACCATCGCCTGGACCGGGGGGCGACGACACTGTTCGGTGGAGTGGAACACCGGCGATCCGAGCGGAGTGGCGGCGTTCTTCGCCGGCGGAGCGACCGCCAAGATCTACGCGAACACCGGACTCGACGGGCTGTTCGGACCGCAGGTGTTCGCCTTCTGGGACGTCCGCGACGGCGAGGAACTCGTCCGCGAACTCGACCGGGTGTCCCGCTAGCCCCGGCGGTCTTCTTCCGACTGCCACGGCAGGTGCAGATCGCCCGGTGCGGGTTCCACGTCGCCGGCGTCGTCCGCGCCTCCCGTTCCCGGTGCGGCGGTGATCTTGGACGTGTCGATGCCGTCCGCCTCGAGTTCGGCGTCGCTGCGCTGGTCGGTCTGCGACGCCTCGGTCTCCCGCTCGCTCGACGGGCTGTACGCAGTGTCGGTCGAGTCGGGATCCGGCGTCTCCGGGATGCTGTCGCTCATGACCCGGACGGTAGTCCGTGTGCCCCGAGTACCAGTTCGGTCACGGCCGTCGATCGGGCCGGACACCGGCGATACGCTCGCTGTCGTGGGGGAACGATGACACGGATGCGGACCGCGGCGAGCGCGGTCATCGGTACGGCGATGGTGGGGCTGCTGCTGACGGGCTGCACGGCGTTCGGCGGGGACGACACCCTGCCGAAGCCGACCCGACAGGCGGCCGAGCGCACGGCTGAGCCGATCCCGGATCCGACGCTCACGACCGAGCAGGTCGAAGGGGAACCGGACGAGGTCGAGCAGGTCCTGCCCACGGGCACGGTCGCGGCGGAGACCGACGTCACGTCCCCGAGCGGTGACACGAGCATCCACGTGCGCATCGTGGCGAACGACGAGGGTACGTTCACCGCGCAGCTGTCCCGCTACCGCACGACCAACCCGCAGCAGATGAGCCTGCAGTTCCGGCACCGGACCGCCAGCCCGCTCGATGGCGGTGACGCCTCGGCGCGGGACACGACCGAGTGGACCGCCGCCTCCGGGCCGCCGAAGACCGTGGTCATGAACGACGCCGGTGCACGACCGGACTACTTGCGCAGCGTCGTCCTCGTCCCCGCCTCAGTGCCGGACGAAGACCCGTCGAAACGCCCGTGGGTCGGATCGGTGCTGGCCGCCGGCGCCCTGGAGTGGAAGATCCCGAACCCCTACCCGGACCTGCGCATCACCGTGGGCAAGGACCGACCGGGGGCGTACGGCATCGTCACGGGCGCCGATGGACGACCGGCCGGCTACCTGGTGGCGCACGGCGACGAGCTGACCACGGTCGCACAGCGGTTCGGCATCACGCCGGCCGAGGTGCAGTGGCTGAACCCGTACATGGAGACCCGCGCCGACGACTGGTTGCTCGAGGGCAGCACGCTGAACCTCGATCCCGCACGCCGCTGACCTCGGCGCGGACGGCACTCGACCGTCCGTTACGCTCGACGGGCACCAGCCCCGACCAGGAGGTCCCCTCGTGACGATCGTCGCCGCAGCAGACGGCTCAGCCCTCGGCAACCCCGGCCCCGCTGGCTGGGCCTGGTACGTCGACGACGACCGCTGGGCCGCCGGTGGCTGGCCCCGGGCAACGAACAACATCGGCGAGCTCACGGCCGTCCTGCAGTTGCTCCGCGCGACGAAGGACTCCGGCGAGCCGCTGCACATCCTGTGCGACAGCCAGTACGCCATCAAGGCCTGCACCGAGTGGCTCGCCGGGTGGAAGCGGAAGAACTGGCGCAAGGCCGACGGCAAGCCGGTCATGAACGTCGAGATCATCAAGGAGCTCGACGCCGAGCTGCAGGGCCGCAAGGTGACGTTCGAGTGGGTCCGCGGGCACGTCGGCCACGAGATGAACGAGGCCGCCGACGTCCGCGCCCGTGGTGCGGCCACCGCGTACCAGAACCACACCGACGTGCCGCACGGTCCGGGCTGGCCCGGCGTCGAGGTCACCGAGCCGTCCGCACTGCCCGAGGCGACCCCGCCGGCCACGCTCTTCTGACCGACGAGCTCGGTCAGCCTGGGTCTCGGAGACCCAGGAACACCGAGGCACTGGTCCGCATCCGACCCCGAGACGATGCTGGGCGCATGGAGAACACCGAACACGTCCTGGTCACCGGCGGCTCCGGCTTCATCGCCGGCCACCTGATCCTGCAGCTGCTCGACGCCGGGCACCGCGTCCGCACCACGATCCGGTCCCTCGACCGTGCACCCGAGGTCCGTGCGGTCCTCGCCGAGGCCGGCCTGACCGCCGACGACCGGCTGGAGTTCGTCGCCGCCGACCTGACGTCCGATGACGGATGGGCCCAGGCGGTCGCGGACATCGACGTCGTGCACCACGTCGCCTCGCCGGTGATGCCCGGCCACGTCGAGGACGAGGACACCGTGATCCGTCCGGCGGTGGAGGGGACACTGCGGGTGCTGCGCGCCGCACACACGGCCGGAGTCGATCGCGTCGTGCTGACCTCGGCCTTCCACGCGGTCAGCTGGGGCCACCCGCACTCCGACCACGTGTTCGCCGAGGCCGACTGGACGGTGCTCGACGGGCCCGGAGTCGACGCCTACGGGAAGAGCAAGACCCTCGCCGAACGGGCCGCGTGGGGCTTCGTCGCGTCCGAGCCCGGTGCGCCGGAGCTCGTCACGACGATGCCGGTCGCGGTGATGGGCCCGGCAATGGGGCACGCGGTGTCCGGTGCGAACCACATCCTGCAGTCCATGCTCTCCGGAGCGATGCCCGCGACCCCGCGGCTGTTCATCCCCGTCGTCGACGTGCGTGACGTCGCCGCGGCGCACGTCACCGCGACGACCGCCCCGGATGCAGCGGGCAAGCGGTTCCTGCTGTCGAACGGTCCCGCGCTCGAGATGGCCGAGATCGCCGCCACCCTGCGCGACCACCTCGGTGACGACGCCCGGGCAGTCCCGACGCAGACGCTGCCCGACGACGTCGTACGGACCGCGGCCGAGACCCAGCCGCAGTTCCGTGCGATGGTGCCCGACCTCGGCTACGCCAAGCGCACCTCGAACGAGCGGGCCCGCACCGTGCTCGGCTGGACCCCTCGTGATCCGCACGAGGCGATCGTGGCGGCGGCCCGGAGCCAGGTGGCGAAGGGCCTGGTCCACCCCTGACCAACCCTGCTCCACCCCTGACCCACGAGGATCAGACCGCCCGCTCCCACAGCGCCACCGTGCTCTCGAGCCCGTCGTACCGGTACGGCTTCCGCTCCCCTGTCGGTGCGTACCCGAGCGCCCGCCAGAACGGCTCGGCACCGGCCGCGTTCGTCGCCACGATCCCCAGTTGTAGTCGGTCGGCGCGGGCGTCAGCTGCCAGGGACACGACGGCCTCGTGCAGGACTCGTCCGAGGCCGGAACCCTGCCGATCCCCACGGACGACGAGCAGCCCGATGTACGCCGTGGTCGGCGCTGGGTAGCCGAGCAGCACGTCCGCGAACGCCACGAGCGAGTCGCGGTCCCACAGCCCGATCCCGTGCTTGCCCGCCGGGTCGAAGCCGTCCGGCACCGACACGAGTGCGCTCAGCCCGTCGGACGGCCCCGGCGGGTACCCGGTGATCCGCTCGGCGTAGTCCGGCACGGTCTCGAGCAGCACCTGCAGCGCGTCGACGTCGTCCGCACCGAGCGCTCGCACGACGAACGAACCGGCACCGGCCGGCATCAGTCGACGTCCACGTCGGCCCACCCGTCGAACCGACCGATCTCGGTGACCCGGACCACGGCCTCGCCGGCTTCGTCCGAGGCGTCGAGGTCGATCGTCGCCGAGAACCCGAAGTCCTTGTCGCCTGACGGGTCCGCGAAGATCTGCCGTGCACGCCACACGCGCGCCGAGCCTGCAGCCCCAGAGCCGGACGCCCCCACACCCGTCGCCCCGGCACCCGTCGCCCCCGCCTGGTCGAGCACCAGGTAGGACATCGACCGCGCCTCGGCATCGGTGCCGATGGTGTCGTGCTCCTCGTAGTACTCCTCGAGCACCGCGTCCCACGCGTCGCCGTCGAACCCGGCCGCGGCGTCGAGCGCCCCGAGTCCGTCGACGTCGTCCCGCGCGGCGAGCAGCACCCGCTGGAACAGTGCGTTCCGCACGAGCACGGTGAAGGCCCGCACGTTGCCGGTGAGCCGTGCCGGCTGCGGCGGCGCGATCTCCTGCTCTTCGGCGAGGGCGAGCAGCACGTCGCCGTTGAGCAGCGCTTCCCACTCGTCGACGAGCGAGGAGTCGGTCTGCCGGACGACCTCGCCGAGCCACTCGATCAGGTCGTCGAGCTCCTGGTTCCGCTGTTCCTCGGTGATGGTCTGCCGCATGGTCCGGTAGGCGTCGGACAGGTACCGGAGCACGAGCCCCTCGGACCGGGTGAGCTGGTAGAACCGCACGAAGTCGCCGAAGGTCATCGCGCGCTCGTACATGTCACGGACGACGGCCTTGGGCGAGAGCTGGAAGTCGAGGACCCAGGGCTGCTCAGCCGCGTACGTCTCGTACGCCGCCTCCAACAGCTCGGACAGCGGGCGAGGCCAGGTGACCTCCTCGAGCAGCTCCATCCGCTCCTCGTACTCGATGCCCTCGCGCTTCATGCGGGCGACCTCTTCGCCGCGCTCCTTGAACTGCTGCTGCGACAGGATCGCCCGCGGGTCGTCCAGTGTCGCCTCGACGATCGAGACCATGTCCAGCGCGTAGGTCGGAGAAGCAGGGTCGAGCAGCTCGAACGCGGCGAGCGCGAACGGGGACAGGGGCTGGTTGAGGGCGAAGTTCGACTGCAGGTCGACGGTGAGCCGGTAGGAGACCGGAGGCCCCGGCACCCGCTCGATGACCTGCGCGTTGATGAGGGTCCGGGCGATGACGAGCGCACGCCGGGCCATCGCGAGCTGGCGGGCACGCGGTTCGTGGTTGTCGAACACCAGCGAGCGCACCTCGTCGAACGCCGAACCGCCGCGGGCCACCACGGACAGCACCATCGCGTGCGTGATGCGCATGCGCGACACCATGGGTTCCGGTTCGGCGCCGATGAGCCGGTCGAACGAGGCCTGCCCCCAGGACACGAACCCCTCCGGTGCCTTCTTCCGCTTGATCTTGCTCTTCTTCTTCTGGTCGTCCCCGGCCTTGGCGACCGCACGGGCGTTCTCGATGTCGTGCTCGGGGGCCTCGGCGACGACGTCACCCTCGGTGTCGTACCCGGCACGTCCGGCACGGCCGGCGATCTGGTGGAACTCGCGTGCGGACAGCTGCCGCATCTTCGTGCCGTCGAACTTCGTCAGCCCGGTGAACAGCACGGAGCGGATCGGCACGTTGATGCCGACCCCCAGGGTGTCGGTGCCGCAGATGACGGGCAGCAGCCCGCGCTGTGCGAGCTGCTCGACGAGCCGTCGGTACTTGGGGAGCATGCCGGCGTGGTGCACGCCGATGCCGGCGCGGATCAGGCGGGACAGGGTCTGTCCGAATCCGGCGCTGAACCGGAACCCGGCGATGGCATCGGCGATGGCATCGCGCCGCTCGCGCGAGGCGACCTTCGCCGACATGAGCGACTGTGCCCGTTCGAGCGCGGCCGCCTGGGCGAAGTGCACGATGTAGATCGGCGCCTTGCCCTCCTCCAGCAGCCGTTCGACGGTCTCCTGCACGGGCGTCATCACGTACTCGTACTCGAGCGGCACCGGTCGGCTGACGCCGGTCACGCGGGCGGTGGGTCGACCGGTGCGTCGGGACAGGTCGTCGGCGATGGTGGTGACGTCGCCGAGGGTGGCCGACATGAGCAGGAACTGCGCGCGCTCGAGCACGAGCAGCGGCACCTGCCACGCCCAGCCGCGGTCGGGGTCGCCGTAGAAGTGGAACTCGTCCATCACCACGACGTCGACGTCGGCGTCCGGACCTTCGCGCAGGGCCAGGTTCGCCAGGATCTCGGCCGTGCAGCAGACGATGGGGGCGTCGCCGTTCACGCTGGAGTCGCCGGTGACCATGCCGACGTTCTGCGCGCCGAACAGCTCGACGAGCTGGAAGAACTTCTCGGAGACGAGCGCCTTGATCGGTGCCGTGTAGTAGCTCCGCTTGCCCTCGGCGAGCGCGGCGAAGTGCGCGCCGGCCGCGACGAGCGACTTGCCGGTGCCGGTCGGGGTGCTCAGCACGACGTTCGCGCCGGACACGAGCTCGATGACCGCTTCGTCCTGCGCCGGGTACAACGGCCGGCCACCCTCCTCGGCCCAGGCCGCGAAGGCCTCGTAGACCTCGTCGGCGTCGACGACGCCGTCCACCGCCGCCGGGATCGCGGCGACGAGCGGGGGCACGGTGGTGACGTCGGTCATGTCCCCATCCTCCCAGGCTGCGGTGACGAGGTGGTCGGTACGGACGACCGGGAGGCCCGGCTCCATACGCGCGCATAGACTCGCGTCATGCACGAACTCGGCTTCCTCACCTTCGTCCCGAACCACGGCGGCACTGCGGGTGCGGCGAGCGCCCTGCAGGACGGTCTGCGGCTGTTCGAGACGGCCGAGACCCTCGGCTACGGCACGGGCTGGGTCCGCGGTCGCCACTTCGAGCCCTTCCTGACGAGCCCGATGACGTTCTTCGCCGCCGCAGCCCAGCGCACGAGCACCATCGCGTTCGGCACCGCGGTGCTCGGCATGCGCTACGAGGACCCGGTGCGCCTCGCCGAGGACGCCAGCACGGTCGACCTGCTGAGCGGTGGGCGCGTGCAGCTCGGCATCAGCACGGGCATCGCCGGGTACGGGCCGATCCTCGACCCGGTGTTCGGCTCCGTCGACCGCTCGTTCCGCGACGAGGCCGAGGCCCGGGCCGCCCGACTGCTCGAGGTGCTCGACGGCGACGCACTCGGCAGCGCCGGCTCTGGCTACGAGAGCATCCCGGCCGGTGCGGACCTGACCCTGCAGCCGCTCAGCCCCGGCCTGCGCGACCGCGTGTGGTGGGGCGGCGGCAGCATGGGCACCGCGGTGCGCACGGCCGAGAAGGGGCTGCTCCTGCACTGCTCGACCCTGAACACCGAGGACACCGGTGCACCCTTCGCCCAGGCGCAGGCCGACCAGATCGCGGCGTACCGGGAGCGGTTCACTGAGCTGCACGGCGGCACCGGCCGCACGGCGAAGGTCGCGGTGGGCCGCATCGTCGTGCCGTTGCTCGACGACCACGACCGCGCGGTCCACGAGGAGTTCCTGACCGGGTACGCCTCGGGCATGGACGACGAGGGCCGACCGCTCTCCGGTCCGCCGTTCCGGTTCAGCAAGGTCCTGTCCGGCGAGCCGGCCGCCATCGTCGACGCCCTGCTCGCCGACCCCGCCGTCACCGCGACGGACGAGCTCGTGATCACCCTGCCCGCGAACGGGGACGTGGCCGCCCACGAGCGGATCCTGCGCATCGTCGCCGAGGAGATCGCGCCGGCACTGCGGGCCTGAGAACGGATCAGGACATCCGGCGGGGCTCAGATCGAGTCGGTGAGGCTCGAGAGCCCTGCCGGATGACCATCTCGTCCCTGATCCGCACGGGATGGTGGGACCATCGTTCCACCTACCGAGCGGTTTGTCACACTGAGGTGTGCCCTCAGGACGAGAAAGTTGACCATCCGTCACCCGTTTTGCCCGGATTGCACGAAGTCCGTCAACCGGTTGGCCGAAGCCGTTCCGGGCGGGAACCGTCGGAACGGACGAATGCGCCCCCGCGCGGACGCGGGGACGCATTCTGGACGCACCGGGGAAGCTGGGGCATCGTCAGCCGGATCAGGAGGCTGATTCGCACAACCAGCGACCCCGTAGTCGGTGCGTGCGCCGACGGTAACCAGCCGACTGGCGCACATCGATGTTACTCAACAGGCGTCGTCGGTGCGCGGAAACCGGACGAACTGGTCAGACCAGTTCGAGGGCCGCGGTCCCGGACTCGTCGGTGACCGAGGCTCCGACGTGCAGCGTGAAGGCGCCGGGCTCGTACTGCCAGGCTCCGTCCCAGTGCGCGAACGCCCGGGCCGGCACCTCGATCGAGACCTCGGTCGACTCCCCCGCGCCGAGGCGGACCGGGGCGAACCCGACGAGCCAGCGCACCGGACGGTCCACCGCCGAGGACTCCCGCGAGGCGTAGACCTGCACGACGTGCTTGCCGGCGCGCGGTCCGGTGTTCGCGACCGTCGCCGTGACGATGACCGCGTCGCCCTCGGACACGGTCGGCGTCGCGACGACGCCGTCGATGGTCCACGAGGTGTAGCCGAGGCCGTGCCCGAACGGGTACGCCGGCGTGGTGCCGGCACGGAGCCAGGCACGGTACCCGATGTGGACGCCCTCGTCGTACGACACCTTGCCGTCGACGGGGGTGACGTCGAGCACGGGCACGTCCGCCATCGAGACCGGCCAGGTGGTGGGCAGACGGCCGCCGGGCTCCTGCGCGCCGGTCAGGACGTCGGCGAGCGCGTTGCCGTACTCCTGCCCACCGAACCAGGTGAGCAGGACCGCGGCGACGTCGTTCCGCCACGGCATCTCCACGGGCGAGCCGGCGTTCACGACGACGACCGTGTTCGGGTTCGCCGCCACGACCGCACGCACCAGGTCGTCCTGGCGGCCGGGCAGCGCGAGCGACGAGCGGTCGTACCCCTCGGACTCGACCTTCGAGTTCGTGCCGACGACCACCACGGCGACGTCAGCCGTGCGGGCAGCCTCGACTGCGGCATCGATGAGCACCGACGGGTCCTCGTCGGACGGCTCGGTGCCGAACTGGTACGCGAGCACCCCGCCGAGGGTCTCGTCCTGGATGACGTCGTACTCGATGCGGATCGCGACCTGCTGTCCGGAGGTCACCGACACCGGCACCGAACGTGCCGGCGGGTTGAGGAACGCCGCGCCGAGCTGGTCGCCCTCGAAGGGCACGTCCTCGTCGAGCACGAGCTCGCCGTCGATCCACATCCGCGACCGGCCGGCCGCACCGATGCCGATCCGCACGGTGCCGGTGGACGGAGCGGTGTAGGTCGTGGTGATGTCGAGCCGGTCGGCCTCACGCGTGGGGGCGTCGCCGCCGAACCAGAACAGTGCCGTGGCGCGGCGGTCCTCGACGTACAGCTCCTCGCCGTCCTTGACGAAGGCGACGCGGGCGCCGGGCTCGCCGGTGCCGGGGTTCGTGATGGTGGACAGCGGGAACTCCGCGATGCCCTCCTGCACGACGGCACCGATCGCGTAGTCGACCGTGGCGCCCGGGAACGCCGAGCGGATCCCGTCGAGCGGCGAGACGACCTGCGACGGCACGACCGTGGCCGAGCCACCACCCTGCGTGCGGGCCTGGTCGGCGTTGTGGCCGATGACGGCGATGCGGGAGACGGCGGGCGCGTCGAGCGGCAGCACGCCGGTGTTGCGGACGAGGACGGTGCCCTCGGCCTCGGCTTCGCGGACGAAGGCGACGCCGTCCTCGACGTGCACCGGCTGCGCGGCCACGGGCTCGAAGCCCTCGAGTGCGCCGACGCGGGCGGCGAGGGTCAGGATGCGGCGGACCTTGCGGTCGATCGCCTCGATCGGCACCGCACCGGACTGCACGGCGGCGAGCAGCGGGCCCTCGCTCCACCACTGGTTCGGTCCGGGCATCGCGACGTCCTGCGACGCCTTCGCCGAGTCGACCGAGCGCACGCCGGTCCAGTCGGACACGACGATGCCGTCGAAGCCCCACTCCGAGCTCAGCGGCGTCTCGAGCAGGTCGTGCTCCGACGCGGTGACGCCGTTGATGGAGTTGTACGACGACATGATCGCCCAGGCGTGTGCCTCGGTCACGGCCTTCTCGAACGCGAGCAGGTACAGCTCGCGCAGGGCCCGGTCGGAGACCTCGGTCGACGCGGTGAAGCGGTCGGTCTCGTAGTCGTTCGCGATGTAGTGCTTCGGGGTCGCGGCCACGCCGTTCTCCTGCACACCGTCGACGTACGACGCAGCCAGGTCACCGGTCAGGACCGGGTCCTCGCTGAACGCCTCGAAGTGCCGGCCGCCGAGCGGCGAGCGGTGCAGGTTGATGGTCGGGCCGAGGACGACGTCGACGCCCTTGCGGCGTGCCTCGACGGCTGCTGCGGCGCCGTAGCGCTTCGCGATCGCACGGTCCCATGACGCCGACAGCGCGGTCGCCGAGGGCAGGTTCAGCGACGGGTCGCGTTCGTCCCAGACCTCACCACGGACGCCCGAGGGGCCGTCCGACATCAGGATCCGGCGCAGCCCGATCTTCTCGATGGGCCAGGTGGTCCAGAAGTCGCGCCCGGTCAGGAGCTGCACCTTCTCGTCGGTGGTCAGCTGGTCGACGAGCGCGTCGATGCGCTCGGCCGTACTGGAGGCAGTTGTCACGTCGTTCACGGTAGTCACGGTGGTCGGTCCTTTCGTTCAGAGCCTGGGGAAGCGTGGTCAGCGCACGCCGCGGATGCGGGACACCGAGACGATGCCGAGCAGTCCGACGACGGCGCCGGTGATGAAGAAGCCGCTGTACCCGCCGGTCAGGGCGATGACACCAGGGGCCGCCGCGGGCACGATCGACTGGGGCAGGGCCTGCGCGATGTTGACGACGCCGAGGTCCTTCGCGTTGTCCTCGTCGGACGGCAGCACGTCGGTGATGAGCGCCAGGTCGACGGCGTAGAAGACGCCCATGCCGGCACCCATCACGAACTCGCCGACCAGGACCATGCCGAGCGACGGCGCGAGCGCGATGATCACGAGCCCGACCACGCCGACGATGCCCGCGATCGCGACGAACAGCTTGCGGCGGCCGAGCTTGTCCGACAGCCAGCCGGCGATGAGCGAGGTGAGCACGATGCCGACGACGTTCCACAGCGTGCCCTGGAACACCGCGTTCGCGACGTGGTCCGGGTCCACGCCGATGTCGTCCCGCAGGAAGTACGTCAGGTAGCTCACCGCGGTGTACTGCGCGGCGACCATCAGGAACCGGGTGAGCCAGGCCCAGCCGAGGTCCGGGTGCTTCACGGGGTTGAAGACGAACGAGCCGAAGACCTGCCCGACGCTGAGCTTCGACGTGGGCCGGTGGGTGAGCACGCGGTCGCGGAACACGAGCGCGTAGAGCACGACGACGATCGACCCGATCGCACCGGGGATGATCATCTGCGTCGCCGAGGTCGAGAAGAGCTGCACGAGGAACGTGCCGCCGACGAGGGCGAGGTTCTGGGAGAGCCCGAGCAGCGCCGCGACCCGGCCGCGCTGGGACCGCGTGACGTGGTCCGGCAGGACCGCGGTCATGGCGGCGATCGTGGCGTTGTAGGCGATCTGCGTGACGCCCCACGCGAGGACGAGCACGACGGTCGAGGTCGTCGTCGCGACGACCACGAGGCCCGCGAAGCCAACCACGGTGCCACCGATGATCCACGGACGACGCATGCCGAGCCTCCCGGCAGTCCGATCGCTGAAGCGACCGGCCAGGGGGTTGGCGACCATCGCGGCGAACGCGCCGACACCGAGTGCCAGGCCGAGCACACCCGCTTGGTTGTCCGGCGCGATCTCGGCGACCTTGAGCGCCATTGCGACCAGCACCGGCGGCAGCAGCGCGATGTACAGGCCGAGCATCGCGATCGGCATGCCGAGCGTGTACATGAGCGGGGCACCTCGGCCGCGCGTGGGTGCGACTGCGGTCGGGGTGTCGTTGACGGTCAGGGCGTCGTTGGCCACTGCAACCTCTTCTCGGGTACGCCACCTGCACCGGTGACTCGCACGCCTTCGTCGGCGGCTCCGCCCACGGTAACACCAAAACCAAGTGTGGCTAGGTTTTCTGCGTGCACTCCGAGCGGTACAGTCCTGCCATGGCACGACGGGGTTCGTACGCGAAGGGCATCGCGAAGCGCGAGGAGATCCTCACGGTCGCGCTCGACCTCGTCGCCTCACAGGGGTTCCGCCGCACCAGCATCAAGGACATCGCCGACGCCGTCGGGCTGACCCAGGCCGGCCTGCTGCACTACTTCGACTCCAAGGACGAGCTCTGGGTCGAGATCCTGCGACGACGCGACGAGCTCGACCTCGCCCACGACTGGCAGGCACCCGACCCCGCTGCACTGCTCGCGGCGATCGTCCGGCACAACGCCGAGGTCCCCGGCCTGGTGCAGATGTTCGTCAACCTCTCCGCCGCCGCTGCGACCGACCCCGAGCACCCCGCGCACGCGTACTTCCAGGAGCGCTACGAGCGCAGCCGTCGCGACCTGTCCGCCGACTTCCGCACCATGCAGCAGGACGGACGGCTCCGCGCCGACGTCGATGCCGACGAACTGACGAGCGTGCTGCTCGCGGTGTCCGACGGCATGCAGATCCAGTGGCTGTTCGACCCGTCGCGGGACATGGCGCAGCACGTCGAGCTCGTCGCCCGGCTCGCGATCGCCCAGGTCGCCCCCACCGCCTGACGCTCCCCCGGCGGAGCGGGGTACGGACAGGGCCTGGTCGGGTCAGGCGGCGCCGGGCAGGATGGGGCGTGCCCGGAGGGCGACCCGACGACGATGTGGAGTGACGCGATGACGCGTGTAGTGGTGACCGGCGGCAGCGGCAAGCTCGGACGAGCGGTGGTGCGCGACCTCGATGCGCACGGGTACGACGTGGTGCTGCTCGACCGCGTGCCCTCGGCCGACCAGCCCGAGGGCGTGCAGTTCGTCCGGATCGACCTGACCGACTACGGCCAGGTCCTGAACGCCCTGCTCGGCATCGACGACCGGTACGACCACGTGGACGCCGTCGTGCACCTCGCCGCCGTGCCCGCGCCGGGCCAGGTCCCCGACGTAGCGCTCATCACGAACAACGTGACGGCGTCGATCAACGTCTTCCACGCCGCACGCGCCGCGAAGATCAAGAACCTGGTGTGGGCGTCGAGCGAGACCCTGCTCGGCATCCCGATGGGCGAGCACCACCCGCCCTACCTGCCCGTCGACGAGGAGTTCGCGGTCCGCCCGCAGTCGTCGTACTCGCTCGGCAAGGCCGTCGAAGAGGAGATGGCCCGCCACTTCACCCGCTGGGACCCGGAGCTGAAGATGATCGGCCTGCGGTTCTCGAACGTGATGGACGAGACCGACTACCCGGCGTTCCCGTGGGACGCCACCCCCGAGGCGAAGACCTTCAACCTGTGGTCGTACATCGACTCGCGTGACGGCGCCCAAGCGGTCCGCAAGGCCGTCGAGGCCGAGCTCACCGGGTTCGAGGCGTTCGTCATCGCGAGCCCCGACACCGTGATGGACACCCCGACGATCGAGCTCGTCGAGCGCTTCGTGCCCGACATCGAGCGTCGCGCGGACATCGACGGCGTCAGCTCGCTGCTGTCGTCCGAGAAGGCCCGCGAGCTGCTCGGGTACGCCCCCGAGCACAGCTGGCGCGACGGCCGCTAGCAGCGCCCGCGTCCGCCGCTGAGCGGCCCCTTCGCTAGGCCGGCAGCAGCAGCCCGTCGAGCACCAGGTCGCGCGCCACCGGCAGCAGGTCGGCGGCGAGCACCTGCTCGTCGACACCCGTGATCTGCGCCAGCGCGCCGACGATCGCCGCGACGGACAAGTCCCCGTCGCAGGCTCCGACGAACGCAGCGAGCGCCGTGTCCGCGTCCACCCGCCGTCCGAGTCCGCCGCCCTGCACGAGCGTCATCACCGTGGGGTCGTCGTTGCCCGGCCAGTAGTAGCGCTCCTCGGTGACGTCGCCAGCCACCGTCAGGTGCGCCGTGGCGAGCGCGGCGTCGTCGTGCGCGGCGAGCCACGCGGCCGCGTCCAGGACGCGAGCGACCGTGGCTCCGAGCCCGGCGGGGTTGGAGCCGAGCGTCTCGGGGACGCGCTCGAACCGGCGGAGGCTCGCCGTTCCTCCTGGCAGGGCTCGACGCACCACGACGTAGCCGAAACCGACGCCGGTGACGCGGCGGTCCGCGAAGTCGTCGAGCCACGCGCCCATGAGCGTGTCGAACTCGGGCGTCCCGGGCTTCGTGCCGCCGTCGCGGATCCAGGTCTCGGCGTACGACGTGGGGTCCTGGCGCTCGCGCTCGATGACCCACGCGTCGAGGTCGGTGTCCGCGAACCAGCTGCGCACACGGTCGAGCCCGTCGACGCCCCAGTGGTACTCCCAGTTGCCGAGCAACTGCGCGGTCCCACCGGGCTCGAGGTGCTCGGACAGGCCACGGAGCACGGTCTCGACCAGCGCATCGCCGACCATGCCGCCGTCGCGGTACTCGTACGAGGGGACGCCCGGCCGGCGGGGTGTGATGACGAACGGCGGGTTCGACACGATGCGGTCGAACCGCTCCCCCGCGACGGGCTCGAAGAGGGAGCCGTACCGGAAGTCGATCCCGTCGATGCCGTTGAGCTGCGCGTTGAAGCGGGCGATGTCGAGGGCGCGGCGCGAGATGTCGGTGGCGACCACGTGCTCGGCGAAGCGCCGGGCGTGCATGGCCTGGATCCCGCAGCCGGTGCCGAGGTCGAGGACCGTGCGAACGGGGACGGGGACCTGCAGGCCGCTCAGCGTGGTGGTTGCGCCGCCGATGCCGAGGACGTGCTCCTCGCTGATCGCGTGGCCGAGGGCGAGTTCGCCGAGGTCCGAGACGATCCACCAGCTGCCGGCGCCGAGGTCGTCGACGAAGGCGTAGGGACGCAGGTCGACCGTCGGGTGGACTTCGTCTCCGTCTGCCGCCAGCAGCCCTGCCGCGACCACCGCGTCGAGCCCGGCGGTCGGGAACGCGGCTGCGGCGTCCGCGCGGGGCGTCGGCAGCCCGAGCACGAACAGGGTGGCGAGGGTGCCGAGCGGGGATGTCTCACGAGCAGCCAGGGCTCGGAGGGCCGCCACTCGCGACCCCCGGTGCAGCGATGCGGCTGCTTCGGTCCCCCAGAGTGCGTCGACCCGGTCGACGGTGAAGCCGGCGGCGTCGAGGTCCGCGGCGAGCGCCGTCGTCGCGGCCGGGTCAGCACCGATGTCGGGGAGCGTGTGCACGGAGTCCCCGGCGCCGGCACCCGCGCCGGGTACCGTGCTCACGACTCGATCCCGTCGCGGAGCAGCGCCGCGGGCACCTGCCAGTCGAGCACCAGGTCGAGCAGCCCCGGGAACCGTTGCTGCACGTCCTCGATCCGGACCCGGCTGATGCGGGTCAGGCCCTCGAGGTGCTGTTCGAGCAGTCCGGCCTCGCGCAGGACCCGGAAATGGTGGGTGAGCGTGGACTTCGGTCGGTCGATGCCGACCCAGCCGCAGCTCCGTTCACCACCGGCGGCGTCGACGAGGTAGCGGTGCAGGATCGCCAACCGGATCGGGTCGCTCAGGGCATCGAGGACGACGGGGAGGTCCATCTCGGCCACGGACGGCTGGGGCAGCCGCTCGGGGGCATCGACGTGCGCGGGCATGGACGGGACGCTACCACCGCTCGGCTTGCTGTACGACTTGCGTCGTACTGCGGACTGCGGTACGAATGCAGTCGTACAACGGACCATCGGAAGGATGCTCATGCAGCAGTCAGCTCGCTCGGTCGCCGGGTTCTGGATCCTCGCGGCGATGCTCCTGGTGTCGGTCGCGTCGTCCGCGGTCCCCTCGCCGATCTACCCGGTCTACGCCGCCGAGTGGCACCTCACGCCGCTCATGCTGACCGGGGTCTTCGCCATCTACGTCGCCGGGCTGCTCGCGAGTCTGCTGATCGCCGGCCGACTGTCCGACCACGTCGGCCGCAAACCCGTGCTCGTCGCCGGAGGCCTGGGCGTCGCCCTGTCGCTCGGACTGTTCGCGATCGCGGACGGCGTCGGCGCGCTCATCGTCGACCGCATCGTGCAGGGCGTCTCCGTCGGGCTCCTGATCGGTGCGCTCGGAGCGGCCCTCATCGACAACTCACTCGAGCGGCACCCGACCCTGGCCGGCGTGCTGAACGGTGTCATCCCGCCGATCGCACTCGCCACCGGTGCGATGTCGAGCGGTGCACTCGTGCAGTGGGGTCCGGCGCCGGAGCAGCTCGTCTACCTGGTCTTCGGCGCACTGCTCGTGCTCCTCGTGCTGGCACTGTTCGTGGTCCCCGAGCAGGTCCAGCGGCGCCCCGGAGCGCTCCGTTCGCTGCGCCCGACGATCAGCGTGCCGCGGAGCTCGCGTCGGCTCTTCCGCGGGGTCGTCGGTTCCCTCGTCGCCAGCTGGGCCCTCGGCGGCATGTTCCTCTCACTCGTCCCCTCGGCCCTCGGTACGGTGTTCGGTATCACGAACCACTTCGCGGCCGGCGCACTCATCGCCGTCGTCACGGGCGTCGGCGCGCTGACCGGGCTCGCGACGCAGCGGATGGACGCTCGTCGCGCCGTGCTCGTCGGGCTCGTCGCCCTGGTGCTCGGGCCGATCGTGACCGTGGCGTTCGTGATGGCCCACTCCCTGCCCGGCCTCGTCGTCGGCAGTGCGATCGCCGGCGTCGGCTTCGGTGCCGGGTTCCAGGCGCCGCTGCGGATGCTGCTCGCGACCGCGGCACCGACCCACCGCGCCGGACTGCTCTCGACGATCTACGTCGTCAGCTACCTGGCGTTCGGGGTCCCCGCCGTCATCGGTGGGCTGCTCGAACCGTCGATCGGACTCGTCCCCGTCATCGCCGGGTACGGCGGGTTCATCGTCCTCGCTGCCGTCGTCGCGCTCGTGCTGCAGCTGACGTCGAAGGACGCGGCCGCCGTCGAGGAGCAGGCCGCCGAGGTCATCGAGCGCACCGCCACCGGCTCGATCCGCGTCGCTGCGGAGTAGCGGGCCGTCCGCCCGGCGGGCGGCGCGCGCCAGGCGCACGGTGCGAGGTTGGTCATCCCGTGCAAGGTTGCTCGCTCAGTGCGCGCGTACAGCGCCGCACGGAGCCATCAACCCCGCACGCAGTGACCAACACGGCACGGTGCCGGACACGCCGGGCCGACTCAGTGGCCCGGGTGCGCCGAGTTCGCGCCGCGCGCCCGTCCACGAGCACGCACCCCGACCGTCCGAGCAGCACCCGTGTGGGCGGCGTCGACGTCGGCCTTGCCCCGGTCGGCAGCATCACGCAGGCGCTTCGGTCCGTGCCGCTTGGCCCAGTCCCAGAAGCGGTGCAGCTGCGCCTTGAGCCACACGATGATCTTGTGGAAGAAGTGGAACTCGCTCGCCAGCACCGTGAGTCCGATGAACACCACGAGCCATCCCGGCCCGGGCAGCGGCACCAGGATGAGTCCGATGATGACGACCAGCCCGCCGACGATCCCGACGAGGACCTTGTAGAACAGGTGCAGGTGTGGCCTGGCGTGGATCCAGGTCCGCATGTCGTGGAACCACTGGAAGCGCTGACGCGGCACACCGTCGGTCCGGCTCTCGCCGGGTCCGTCGTTCGCGTCGCCGTCCATGCCGAAAACGTAGGGCGTGCGGCTGGGAATCCGCGGCGCACGCGGTGGACGCGCGGTGCGCGTGACGGAGGACGTGTGGCGGGGATGCGCCGTGCCTCCCGTCCGTCAGCGGGTGTCCGCCGGGAGGCCCGTCACGCGTGGGCGACGCACGTCGCGGCCCACGGGACGGCGGCCAATCGGGCCGCTGGGATCGGTTCGCCGCCGACGGCGCAGGTTCCGTAGGTGCCGGCGTCGAGCCGCGCGAGCGCGGCGTCCACCTGCTCGATCCGCTGCCGGGACGCGTCGCGGACGGCGCCGAGCGAGCCGCGCTCCCACGCGAGGGTCGCGCCCTCGGGGTCGTGCTCGTCGTCGGAGTTGGCGTCCTGGCGGGCGTCACTGACGTCGCGCATGCTCCGCTCGACGTCGGCGAGCAGCCGTTCGTTGCGGGCGCGTTCCGTGTCGAGCGCGGTGCGGGGGTCGTCCATGGTGGACACCGTAGTCGTGACGGAATGCCCGACTCTCCGGATGCGTTTGCATCGACATGACGAAGATCGGGTTCCTGTCGTTCGGACACTGGCGCGACGCGCCGGGGTCGAAGGTGCGCAGCGGGCGTGAGTCCCTGGTGCAGGCGATCGACCTCGCGGTCGCTGCCGAAGAGGCCGGCGTCGACGGCGCCTACTTCCGCGTGCACCACTTCGCACCGCAGCAGGCGGCACCGTTCCCCCTGCTGTCCGCGATCGCCGCGAAGACCAGCCGCATCGAGATCGGGACCGGCGTGATCGACATGCGCTACGAGAACCCGCTCTACATGGCCGAGGAGGCCGCGGCGACCGACCTTATCTCCGGCGGACGACTGCAGCTCGGCGTCTCTCGTGGCTCACCCGAGACCGCCCTCGCCGGTTACCAGCAGTTCGGCTACGTGCCGGACGCGTCCGACGAGAACGGCGCCGACATGGCCCGCGCGCACACCAGCGTGTTCCGTCGCGCCATCGCCGGCGAACCGATGGCCAACGCCAACCCGCAGATGACCGGCTCGGTCGGATCATTGCCGATCTCCCCGCTCTCCGACTCGCTCGGCGACCGCATCTGGTGGGGCGCCGGCACACGAGCCACCGCCGAGTGGACCGCCGAGCAGGGCATGAACCTGATGTCGTCGACCCTGCTCACCGAGGACACCGGCGTGCCGTTCGACGAACTGCAGGCCGAACAGATCGAGCGCTTCCGACGAGTCTGGGCGGAGTCGGGCTGGGACCGGACCCCTCGGGTGTCGGTGTCGCGCAGCATCATCCCGATCATCGACGACGAGTCGCAGCACTACTTCGGCGTCCGCGCACAGGTCGAGGGGCAGGACCAGGTCGGGCACCTCGACGGCGGGCTCGCCCGCTTCGGCCGCTCGTACATCGGATCGCCCGAGGACCTCGTCGCGGAGCTGGCGGCCGACCAGGCCGTCCGCGCTGCCGACACCGTGCTCGTCACGGTGCCGAACCAGCTCGGCGTCGACTTCAACGCGCGGCTGCTCGCCGCCGTGAAGGACGTGTTCACCGAGGTCGACGCGGCACCCGTCCCGGCCTGATCTGCTCGGTCAGGCGCTGACGGTCGGCGGCTGCGTCTACGGCGTCGGCCAGATCAGCCGGAAGCGTTCACAGACCACCGGCATGTCCGGTTCGAAGCCGCGCGGGTTCTCGGAGTGCTCACGCCAGTACGCCTCGTGCACCGTCCGCCAGTGCTCGAGAGTCCGGTCTCCTTCGCCTTCGGCGCGCGCGTGCTCGGCCCCGACCGCGTCGAACGGGACGATCCGGACGTCCGTCGTCTCGATGACGGCCCGGGGAACACCGGCGCCGTCGGTCACGATGCTGCACTCCCCGGTCGCGGGGAGCGGGTCACCCGTCGCCTCGTAGTCCCAGAGCGATGACGCGGTGCCGTCCTTGACCCCGCGGAGCACCAGGCCGAGCAGCTCGTCTGCCTGCTCCGGAGTGGCACCGAACGACCACGCCTCCGGCACCTCGGCCGGCAGTTCCGGAGCCTCGTCGCGCCGCTCGTTCCAGAATTCGTCCAGGCTCGCGGTCACCAGCCGACCGTAGCGCACCGCCGGGTGTCCGCACTTGTGCCGACACCCGCCTTGGGACTGTGGCGGCGGGGCGGCGTCCCCTACCGTCGAGGAGCACCATCCCCCGCACCTCGAGGAGTCCCCGTGACACTGCCGGCCGCAGGCTGGTTCCCAGACCCGCAGGACGCCAGTCGTCTCCGCTGGTGGGACGGTCACGCCTGGGGTGCCGCGACCCGTGTCCTGCCGAGTGCTCCGGAACCGGTCCTGCCGATCGTCGTCGTACCTGTCGGCCCCTCGTTCTCCGTGCACACGGCATCGATCCGGACCCACGCGTGGGCGTCCGGCGGCGGTCGCGACCGCCGGCTGTGCGTGTTCACGGTGCTCGCGGTGCTGCTGGCCCTGACGTCGATCCTCATCAACCCGCTTGGTGTCAGCAGCGCGCTCGCTCTCGTGTGCGGGCTCGTCGGTGTCGTCCGCCCCGGTGCGACCGGCGGGTGGGCGGTCGCGGCGAGGAGCGCGTCCTCGAGCGCCTTGGTGGTCGCGGTCGCGACGGGCGCGGTGGCGGCGTCGACGCAGTTCCACCTCTTCTGACGCATCCGGGGCCGTCACCGTCCGACTTCGTGAGCAGAAATGGTCGGGTGCCGACCAACGACCCGACCATTGCTGCTCACGAAGTGCACGCCCGGGCCCGCCGAACGACGAGCCCTACCGCCGCGCCCGCGGATGCGCCGTCTGGTACACGTCCCGCAGCATGTCCGCCGTGACCATCGTGTAGATCTGGGTCGTCGCGACGCTCGCGTGCCCGAGCAACTCCTGCACCACGCGCACATCGGCACCGCCCTCGAGCAGGTGCGTCGCGAACGAGTGCCGGAACGTGTGCGGCGACACATGCGCCTCGAGTCCCGCCGCCTCGGCCGCCGACTGGATCACGAGCCACGCGCTCTGCCGCGACAGCCGGGCACCCCGCGCGCCGAGGAACAGCGCCGGCGTCGAGGCCCCTCGTGCCGCGAACACCGGCCGGGCCCGCACCAGGTAGGCGTCGATCGCCGCCCGGGCGAAGCTGCCGAGCGGCACGACCCGCTGCTTGTTCCCCTTGCCGGTGACCTTCACGACGGCGAGACCGTCGGCGTCCGGAGCCGAGTCGTCGGACAGCGTGGTCACGTCGTCCACCGACAACCCCACCGCCTCGGAGATCCGCGCGCCGGTGGCGTAGAGCAGTTCGAGCAACGCCTTGTCCCGCAGCCGCACGGGGTCGTCCACACCGGAAGCGCCGTCTGCGGAACCATCCGCAGAGCCGTCCGTCGACACCGCTCCGAGCAGCCGCTCCATGTCCTCCACCGAGATCGCCTTCGGCAGCCGCATCGGGGCCTTCGGCGGCCGGACGGCGGTACCGGGGTCGAGCGGCAGCCAGCCCTCCCCCGCCGCGAAGGCCGTGAACGAGCGCACCGAGCTGAGCATCCGGGCGATCGACCTCGGTGCCAGCGGACCGTCCGGCTTCGTCGCCAGGTAGGTCACGAACTCCGAGACGTCTGCCCGAGCGAGCCGCCCGACGTCGTCGATCGCAGATGCCCCACCGGCCCGGTCGGCACCGTCGGACTCGACGACCGGAGCCGTCGCCAGCCACGAGGTGAACACCGCCAGGTCACGCCGGTACGCCGACAGCGTGTGCTGCGACAGCCCGCGCTCGATCGCGACGTGCCGCAGGTACGTCTCCGTGGCACGGTCCAGGGGAATCACGACAGCAGGCGCACGGTCAGTGCAGCGCCTCGTCGGGCGCCCCGACCCGGTACCCGGTGAACGTCACGGTCAGGCCGGCACGCGTCGGAGCTGCACAGAACAGTCCGGCCGACACGGCAGCATCGGGATCGAGGTACGCAACCCGCACCAGCCGGGGTTCCTCGTCGTCGGCCCACGCCCGGACGGTCACGGCATCACCGTCGCGGCTGGCCCGGACCGTCACCACGCGTCCCACCCACTCCGGCACGGGCGCGACCGACCAGTCCGAGAAGTCCCGGGTGACCACGGCGCCGAGCTGCGGCACTCCGTCGGAGAACTCGACGCCCGCCTTGATCCAGTTCCGCTCGTCCACACGCAGGAAGACCCCTGCCTGGTCGAACTGCTCCGTGTAGTCGAGGACGAACGATGCCTCGACCGAGAACGCACCGTCGAGGGGCTGCACCAGCGCGTGCTCGGAGTCGTGGATGAACCCGTACGACGTGGTCCGCCAGGCGTCGCTGCCCCGGGCCGCCGTGACCCGCAGCACGTCGCCGTCGAACTCCACAGCCTCGGGCTCGTGCGTCCACGTCGCCGCGTCGACCAGTTCTCGCAGGCTCATGCGCGGCCACGCTCGAGCGCATCCGCCGCGAGCACGGCCACGACCAGCCCGGAGTTGTGCAGCCGACCATCGAGGATCGCCTCCACCAGCTCGGCCCGCGGCACCCACCGCTTCACGATGTCGGCTTCCTCAGCCTCGCGCTCGAACGCCGTCGTCGTGGGCCGCACGCCCCGGGCGCGGTAGACCTGCAGGAACTCGTTGCTCCCGCCCGACGACGTGTTGTACCGGACCAGCGGCTCCCACGTGTCCGCTTCGAGGTCGGCCTCTTCTGCCAGCTCTCGGGCGGCAGCAACCTGGAGGTCCTCGCCCTCGACGTCGAGCAGCCCGGCCGGCAGCTCCCAGTCGCGCACCCGAACCGGGTGTCGGTACTGCTGGATCACGAGGACACGGCCCTCGTCGTCCTCGGCGTAGACCGCGACGGCACCGGTGTGGTCGATGTACTCCCGCACCATCGTCTCGTCGTGGTAGGCGATCGTGTCGCGGCGCACGTCCCAGACGGCGCCCTCGTACACGACGGTGGACTCGGTGACCTCGAACGAGGCGGCTTCGTCAGCGATGGGTGCGTCAGTCACGGAACCATCCAAGCACGCGTCCCTCGCGGAACCAGGTTCCGGACACAGCACCGCGTCGTTCCGTGGTTCCGTGTCCGGAACCAGGTGCCGTGGGCGCGACCAACGACGGACGGGAGGCGCGGTGCCAGCTGGCACCGCGCCTCCCGTCCGATCGTGGCTGGGCTGCGCTTACGCGACCTGCTCCTCGTTCTGCGGGTCGAACAGGCTGGACGCCTCGTGGCGCTCGATCGCGGCCGCGACGAGCCCTGCGAACAGCGGGTGCGCGTTCGTCGGACGCGAGCGCAGCTCCGGGTGCGCCTGCGTGGCGATGTAGAACGGGTGCACGTCGCGCGGCAGTTCGACGTACTCGACCAGGGTTCCGTCGGGCGACGTGCCCGAGAACACCAGGCCGGCGTCCGCGATCTGCTGCCGGTACGTGTTGTTGACCTCGTAGCGGTGACGGTGGCGCTCGGACGCCTCGGGCGCACCGTAGAGCGACTCGGCCAACGACCCGGAGCTGAACGTCGCCGGGTACAGGCCGAGGCGCATGGTGCCGCCCAGGTCGCCACCGGCGATGATGTCCACCTGCTCCGCCATCGTCGCGATGACCGGCGTCGAGGTCTCCGGGTCGAACTCGGTGCTCGACGCGTCGGTCAGGCCGGCCTCGTGGCGGGCGTACTCGATGACCATGCACTGCAGGCCGAGGCACAGGCCGAGCGTCGGGATGCCCTGCTCACGGGCGAAGCGCAGCGCGCCGAGCTTGCCCTCGATGCCACGCACGCCGAACCCACCGGGGATGCAGATGCCGTCGACGTCGCCGAGCTGCTTCGCAGCGCCCTCGGGAGTGGTGCAGTCGTCGGAGACGACCCACTTCAGCGTCACCTTCGCGTCGTGCGCGAAGCCGCCGGCACGGAGCGCCTCGGTGACCGACAGGTAGGCGTCCGGCAGGTCGATGTACTTGCCGACGAGGGCGATCGTGACGTCCTTCTTCGGCTCGTGCACGGCACGGAGCACCGGGGTCCACGCGGTCCAGTCGACCGGGCCGGCCTCGAGCTTGAGCGCGTCGACGATGACCTGGTCGAGGCCCTGGTTGTTCAGCAGCGTCGGCAGGTCGTAGATCGACGGGACGTCCACGGCGTTCACCACGGCGTCCTCGTCGACGTCGCACATCAGCGCGATCTTCTTCTTGTTCGAGTCCGACACCGGGCGGTCCGACCGCAGCACGAGGGCGTCGGGCTGGATGCCGATCGAGCGGAGCGCGGCGACCGAGTGCTGCGTCGGCTTCGTCTTCTGCTCACCCGAGGCGTTCATGAACGGCACGAGCGACACGTGCACGAAGAACACGTTGTTGCGGCCGAGCTCGTGGCGCACCTGGCGCGCCGACTCGATGAACGGCTGCGACTCGATGTCGCCGACGGTGCCGCCGACCTCGGTGATGATGACGTCGGGCTGCGGGTCGTTCTCCGCCTGCTCGCGCATCCGACGCTTGATCTCGTCGGTGATGTGCGGGATGACCTGCACCGTGTCGCCGAGGTACTCGCCGCGACGCTCCTTGGCGATCACCGTCGAGTACACCTGGCCGGTCGTGACGTTCGCCGACTGCGCCAGGTTGATGTCGAGGAAACGCTCGTAGTGTCCGATGTCGAGGTCCGTCTCCGCACCGTCGTCGGTCACGAAGACCTCGCCGTGCTGGAACGGGTTCATGGTGCCCGGGTCCACGTTGAGGTACGGGTCGAGCTTCTGCATGACGACCTTGAGGCCGCGAGCCGTCAGGAGATTGCCGAGGCTGGCTGCCGTCAGGCCCTTGCCGAGAGACGAGACGACCCCGCCGGTCACGAAGATCTGCTTCGTCACCTTCGGGGTCGGGGTGTTTGCCTGGGTACCGCTGCTGAGAGTGTCCGCCACGGGATTCCATCGTACGTCAGAACTGCCGGGAGGCGCGACCTCGGTTCGCCGTGGGCGTTGCGCGGGGTGGGTGGCCGGGTCTTCGGGCCGTGCGTCAGGCCGTCTGGCCGGCCACGTCGAGCAGTTCGCGGGCGTGCTCCACGCCGCTCGCGCTGTCGCCGAGCCCCGAGAGCAACCGCGCCATCTCCTGCAGGCGGTCCTCGCCCTCGAGCCGTCGCACGCTCGACGAGGTCACGGCGCCACTCGCGTCCTTCACCACGTTGAGGTGGTTGTTCGCGAAGGCCGCGACCTGCGCCAGGTGGGTGACGACGATGACCTGCGTGCGCTCGGCGAGCTTCGCCAGCCGACGGCCGATCTCGATCGCCGCGGCACCGCCCACGCCGGCGTCGACCTCGTCGAAGACGAACGTCGGCACGGTCGTGCTGCCGGCCATCACGACCTCGATCGCGAGCATCACGCGCGACAGCTCGCCGCCCGATGCCCCCTTGCCGATCGGTCGGGGGTCGGTGCCGGAGTGCGGCTGCAGCAGGATCGACACCTGGTCGCGTCCGTGTCGGCGGTACTCCCCCGCGTCGGTGACCTCGACCACCAGGGTGGCGCCGGCCATCGCGAGCGTCTTCAGCTCGGTCGTGACGCGCTTCGCGAGGTCCGCTGCTGCCTTCGTGCGGGCAGCGGTCAACGCGCCCGCGGCCGCCCCGAGTGCCTGTTCGTCCTGTTCGACGGACTGCTGGAGCGCCGCGATGCGGTCGTCGTCGCCGTCCAGCTCAAGCAGGCGGTCGCTCGCCCGCTGCCCGTAGTCGATGACGTCGTCGACGGTCTCGCCGTACTTGCGGGTGAGGCCGGCGAGCAGGGCGCGCCGTTCGTTGATGAGCTCCAGGTCGTGCCCGGCCTCGGGCTCGAGCGAGCCGAGGTAGCTGGAGATGCTCGCCGAGGCCTCGGCCGCCTGGATGCCGAGCTCCGTGAGCTGTTCGAGCACGGGCTGCAGGGCGGCGTCGGAGTCGGCGACCCGCTCGACGGCGCGTCGGGCGGACTCGACCAGGCCGACGACGTCGGAGACGCCGTCGAGGGACTCGCTGGACAGGGCCTCGTGCGCCAGGGCAGCGGACAGCCGGAGTTCCTCGAGGTTGCCGAGCCGGTCGGCGCGCTCGGCGAGCTCGACGTCCTCGCCGGGCTGCGGGTCGGCCGCTTCGATCTCGTCCGAGGCAGCGCGGATCCGGTCGGCTTCGGCCACCCGCTCGTCGCGGTCGCGCGTCAGTGTCTCGAGTTCGCCCGTGTGCTGCTGCCACGCGTCGTACGCGGCGACGTACCGGTTCAGGGCCTTCTCGAGGGCCGCCCCGCCGAAGCCGTCGAGCGCCGCACGCTGCGCGGTCGACGAGGTCAGTCGGATCTGGTCGGACTGGCCGTGCACCGTCACGAGCTGGTCCGCGAGTTCACCGAGCACCGCGACGGGAGCGCTGCGGCCCCCGACGGTCGCACGGCTGCGCCCCTCGGCCGAGACCGTGCGCGTGAGGATCAGTTCGCCGTCCTCCACCGCGCCGCCGGCGTCCTCGACGCGTTCGGCGACGGCAGCGTGCTCGGGGACGTTCCACCGGCCCTCGACCACGGCGCTCGAGGCACCACGGCGGACAGAACCGGCGTCCGCCCGAGCACCGAGCAACAGCCCGAGGGCCGTGACGATCATGGTCTTGCCGGCACCGGTCTCGCCCGTGACGACGGTGAACCCCGGACCGAGTTCGAGCGTGGTCTCGCCGATGACCCCGAGGTCACGGATCGCGATCTCCTCGATCATCGGTGGTGCTCCTCGCCTCGGCCGGTCACAGGTGGTCCTCGTCCTCGTCGGTCTGCGGCCCGCGCCACCCGGTGACCGGGAGCCGGAACTTCGCGACCAACCGGTCGGTGAACGGAGCGTCCTTGAGGCGCGCGACCCGCACGGGGTCCGGCGACCGTCGGACCTCGACGCGAGCCCCCGGCGGCAGGTCGTGCGTCCGGCGGCCGTCGCACCACAGCACCCCGACACCGCTCGTGCGCCGCAGGACCTCGATCGCGAGCGTGCAGTCCGGGCCCACCACGATCGGGCGGGCGAACAGGGCGTGCGCGCTGAGCGGCACCATCAGCAGGGCGTCGACGTCGGGCCAGACGATGGGACCGCCACCGGAGAACGAGTACGCCGTGGACCCGGTGGGGGTCGACACGACGACGCCGTCGCACCCGAACGAGGACAGCGGGCGACCGTCGACTTCAGTCACCACTTCGAGCATGCGCTCGCGCGAGGCCTTCTCGATGGTGGCCTCGTTGAGCGCCCAACTCGAGTAGACGATCTGGTTGCCGACGACCACGTCGACCTGCAGGGTGACGCGCTCCTCGACGTGGTACTCACCCGACAGGGCGCGCTCGACGGTCTCGGCGAGGGCGTCCCGCTCGCTCTCCGCCAGGAAGCCCACGTGCCCGAGGTTCACGCCGACGATCGGCGCCCGCGTCTCGCGCACGAGTTCGGCCGCGCGCAGGATCGTGCCGTCGCCGCCGAGCACGATGACGATCTCGAGCTGGTCTGCCTGGACGTCGACACCCAGGATGTCGACCTGCCCCACCGAGGCTTCGGCCCGCCGGATGTCGGCGTACTCGTCGAACGGCATCACCGGGATCAGACCGGCGGCGTGCAGGAGGTCGCAGACCTCGACCGCAGCGTCGATCGAGTCACGGCGACCCGTGTGGGAGACGAGCAGGATGTGCCGGTCGTCGCTCATGCGGTCCCCTCTGTGAGTTCGGTTGCCCGGACTCTCCATTCTGTCGGATTGCCACCGACACCACGCTGGAAGCGCGCGAGGTACTCGTGGTTCCCGTGCGTCCCGATGATCGGCGACGCCGCGAGCCCGGTGGTCCCGAAGCCCAGGTCCCATGCGGCCCACAGGACGTTCATCAGGGCGTCGTCTCGGAGTGCCGGATCGTGCACGATGCCCTCGCGCACCCCGCCGCGACCGACCTCGAACTGCGGCTTCACCAACAGGACGAAGTCGTCGGCGGGGACGGCCTCGGCCAGGGCGGGCAGCACGAGCCGGAGCGAGATGAAGGACAGGTCGCCGACCACCAGGGTCGTCTCGGCTGCGGCGCCGTCGAGCGCGAGGTAGTCCGACCGGGTCAGGCTGCGGGCGTTGGTGCCCTCGACCACGGCGACACGCTCGTCGACGGCGATCGTCGGGTGCAGTTGCCCGTGCCCGACGTCGAGTGCGATGACCCGGCGAGCACCACGGGCCAGGAGCACCTGCGTGAAGCCACCCGTGCTCGCACCGACGTCGAGCACCACACGGCCGGACGGGTCGACGCCGAACGCATCGAGCGCTCCGACCAGCTTCTGGGCAGCGCGGGAGACCCACTCGTCGGCCGCGTCGACCACGATGCCGGCAGCCGGCGAGGTCGGGGTGGAGGGCTTCACGACGGGACGACCGTCGACCGTCACCCGGCCGTCCTGGATGAGCTTGGTGGCAGCGGTGCGCGAACGCGCGAGGCCACGTGTCGCGAGCAGGGCGTCGAGGCGGACCGGGGTCGCGTCGGGCACGGCTCCGTCCGGTTCAGGCACTCGCGGTGCCGCCGCTCTCGAGCCGCGTGCGCAGCTCGTCGTGGAGTGCCGAGAACGCGTCTGCACGTTCGACGAGCGGCAGGGTCTCGGCCGCCGAGGTGCGCGCGGCGAACTCGTCCTGCGGTTCCAGGTCGGCGGACGGCTGCTCGGGGTTCGGCACGTCCGACACGCTACTCGCCGCCGTACAGCTGCGGGTCCACGTCGAGGCCGTAGATGGCCAGACCGGACTCCCAGATCAGCGCAGCGCCGGCGCGGAGCCGATCGATGTCGCTGCCCGCGTCGAGCACCCGCACCACGTGTCCCCGCATCGCCACGGTGGCGCTGCCGACGTTGACGTACCGCGTGCCGTCCTCGTCCTGCCGCCGGACGGTCACCGGGTAGGGCTCGGACAGACCACGGAGGTCCTCGAGCACGAACACCGGGCGCGAGCGCTGATCGGCCGCGAGCACCTGCTTCGCCTGGTCGATGCCGGTGAGCACGAGGACGCTCGGGATCCCGACGTCGTTCGCCCCCTTGATGTCGGTGTCGAGACGGTCACCGATGAACAGAGTCTTCCCACCGCCGAACCGCTCGACCGCGGCATCGAAGATCGGCCGCTCCGGCTTGCCGGCGACCACGGGCATCCGCCCCACGGCCTGGTGGACCGCGGACACGAGCGTGCCGTTGCCGGGGGCGATGCCGCGCTCGACCGGGATCGACCAGTCCATGTTCGTGGCGACCCACGGGATCGCCGGGTCGGCCAACGCGAACGACGCCTCGGCCAGTTCCTTCCACCCGAGGTCCGGGGAGAAGCCCTGGATGACCGCGGCCGGGCAGTCCTCGGCACTGGTCGTCACCGTGAAGCCGGCGGCCTCGACGATGCTCGACAGTCCGAGCCCACCGGTGACGAGCACCGTCGCACCAGCGGGCACCAGCGTCGACAGGAGCTGCACGCCCGCCTGCGACGACGTGACGACGTCGTCCTCGGACACCTCGAGCCCGTAGCGCTCGAGGTGCTCGGCGACGTCGATCGGTCGTCGGGACGCGTTGTTGGTGATGTACCCGACCCGTGCGGTCAGCGAGGCCCGTGTGAGCGCCTCGACCGCGTGCGGGATGGCGTTGCGCCCCCGGTAGACGACGCCGTCGAGGTCCGTGAGCACCACGTCGACGCCGTCCGTCGGCGCGGTCGGGACGTCAGTCGGCTGCGGAGCCGTCGACGTCGCGGGGGTTGTCGTCGTCGAGTTCGCCGGGCTCGTCGGCGTCGCCGGGTTCGCCGACGACGTCGGGCTCGGCGAGGGCTGGCTCGTCGTCGTCGAGGTCGGCGTCGTCGTCGAGCTGGTCGGTGTCGTCGAGCTCGCCGGCGTCTCCGTGTTCTTCGACTTCGAGCGTTTCCTCGACCACATCAACTGTCTCCCAAGCGTTCTCGTCGGCGGCTTCGGCGAGAGCCGCTGCCGCACGGTCGACACGGGCCCACCACTCGTCGGCCTCGTCCTGGCGGCCGAGCTCTTCGAGCGTGGCCGCGTAAGCACTGTAGAGCGCCGGTGACCACGTGTAGGCCGTGGACGGGTCCAGCTGTGGAATCTCCAGCTCGCCCAGGGCAGCTGTGGGGTTCCCGAGGTCGATGCGTGCGCCGGACATCGCGATCGCGAGTTCGACCTGCACCGCGGTGTCGAGCGCGGCACGCTCCACCGAACGGCCGAGTTCGAGCGCACGCTCCGGGCGGCCGAGGCCTCGTTCGCAGTCCACCATCATCGGGAGCTGGTCGTTGCGGCCGGAGATGCGCCGGTAGGTGCGGAGCTCGCGCAGCGCGGTCGCGAAGTCCCCCAGGCGGTACGCCGTGATCGCAGCGGTCTCGCGGACGACACCGACGCGACCGGCACGGCGGGCGGCGCTCAGGGCGTGCTCGTTCGCCAGAGCGGGGTCCTCGTCGACGAACAGCGCCGCGGCCACGAGGTGCCGGGCGACCCAGTCGGCGTTGTCCTTGCTGAGCGTCTTCAGCTCCATGCGCGCTGCGGGGTCGAGGTCGCGCGCATCGATCTCGTCGGGGATGTCCGGGTCGTCGTGGCGCGGGCGGATCGACTTCGTGCCGTACGGGTCGCGGTCTTCCCAGTCGTCGCGGGCTGCCTCGCCGAACCGTGCGCCGGCGTGACGCGTCCCGTCGCCGAAGCGGCGTCGGTCGTCGCCACCGTCCTGACGCGGGCGGTCGCCACCACGGGCCGGACGGTCCGAAGTACCCCGGAAGGACGGTCGGTCACCGTCACGACGCGGGCGGTCGCCGTCGCGGGCCGGACGGTCGCCGTCGCGGGCCGGACGGTCGGAGCCGCCGCGGTATGCGGGACGGTCGGAACCACCGCGGTACGCGGGACGGTCGCCGTCACGACGCGGACGGTCCGATGAACCGCCACGGTACGACGGACGGTCGCCATCACGAGCCGGGCGGTCAGAGCCGCCGCGGTACGGGCGGTCTCCATCGCGAGCAGGACGGTCGGAACCACCGCGGTACGCGGGACGGTCACCATCACGACGGGGACGATCCGAACCGCCCTGGTACGGGCGGTCGCCATCACGACGCGGACGATCCGACCCACCACGGTGAGCAGGACGATCG